>JAGKXD010000094.1 GCA_021151525.1 Cellvibrionaceae bacterium
GAATGGCTTGGGTCAAAGCCATGCGGTGCTGCTCCAATCGGTTGTACATTTTCTAATTTACCTTCGCTGGTCACGCTCGTCGTTAACGAATTCCACGCTTTTATCACGGCAGGTTTGTAAATTTTTTCATCCAACACTTTATGATTTAAACCCCAAGCCAATGCGTAGGTGATAAATGCTGTGCCGCTGGTTTCGCGGGCGGTGTGGGTTTGTGGATCTAAAATGCCTGGTCTCCAAAGTCCGTCGGCTTGTTGTGCGCGTAAAAATGCGGCGGCCATTTCTTTAAATTGATTTTGATAGCGCGAATAATCTGGATGATCTTTTGGGAAGTGTTCCAGCACTTGCACCAAACCTGCAACTGACCAGCCAGTGCCGCGTGCCCAGTGAATTGTTTTGCCGTTGTGTTCACGCATATCTAAATAAGATTCATCGCGGAAATACATTCCAATCGCGGGGCGATAAAGTCTTTCAGTGGTTGCCCACCATTCTTTGTTCATAAAATCTAAATAGCGTTTATCACCGGTAGCTTCGTACATGAGCAACCAACTCATGGGGCCCATAAATAAAGCGTCGCTCCAACTCCAGCGGTCGCGATCATTAGGTGATGCCCAATCCAGTGATGAAGTTGCAGGATGTTCGAGTATGTAATCCAAACGCGCTTTAGAAGGCTCAATCATTTTTGAATCTTTGTGTTTCAAATAGAGGTACAGATAAGCCTGCATCACACAGTGATCATCCGCATCGTAAATTCTGTCGTGTGGTTGCCAATGAATTTTTTCAGCTTGGGCGAGCATTTTTGTTTCTAAATTTAGTTTGGGGATTTTTCGATCCGCGTAAATATTGCCAATATAAAAAGGCGCGAGTGTCCAAGCTTTGGGATCGTAATCTCCTACCGTCGGAATATTTTGCCATTGCCAATTTGCTGTTTGCTGCGCAATTTTTGCGATAGCTTTTTTGCGCAGTGGATTATTTAAATTTGCAGGAATAGGTTGCTCAGGTGTTGGGTGTAAAGCCTGGTGGCGCTCCCAATTAGTATTCCATGCGAGCACGGCAATAGGTGATGCAACTTGGCTGGCTGCTTGATCATTGCCATCCAATTGTTGCACGTTTTGAATCAACATTTGTGCTTGTCCCATGCGGCTCCATTGAATAGGGTCGAGCGATGGTTCCCACGCGCCGACGCTATCTTTGGTGAGCAAGTGTTCTGTCCAAATTGGTTTTTCCAAACTATCAATACTGGCCGCTGTCACTTGGCCAAGATTATTGCGGTAAATCAGATGTACCCAATTACCTTTCCAACCATTTTCAACCAATAAAGCCGCACGAGAAATTGGCGGGTGTTTGGTGCCGTTTCCACTCAAATTAAAATTCTCTGCTGCTTCTGGCCCTGCAATGGTTTGCCATTTTCCTTCATCCCCATAAGCGACATGAAAGCGCGGTTTGCTGTTGATAGTTGGCGACCAATAAGACGCAATAAACGGGCGGCCTTTGTTATCGACAGCAATCGTTGGAGGATTCATTAGGTTGGAGTTTTGCGGAATTTTTAGTGCGTAATCTGCGTTGGCTTGGGTAACGGGAAGCTTTAGGGTTTTGCCATCCAAACTTGTCCAAGTCGCGCCGCCATCGATTGAGTGTGCGTAGGCTAAATCATGGTTGCTTGATACGTCCGGCGTTTCACGCCAAATCCACGCGAGATGCAGGCCGCCTTTTTTATCGACCGTCATATCCCAATATGCGCTGCGCTTGCCTTGGCCGTCGATCAACGAATCCTGAACGCGCTGCCATTGCTGGGTTTTGGTGATGTAGCGGTTCATCACCAAATTGCCATTGCCCGAGCCGCCATCGCGGTATTGAAAGAGCAGATCGCCATCGGGCAGGCGATAAAACTGGGGGTAGGTGACTCTTTGTTCGCGCTTGCCAAGCATGGCTTGGGGTTCACCCAATTCAAGGCTGCCCGCGGATTTGCTGCGCGCGTAGTGCAGAGCGTTGTTGTGGTGATCCCAACTCACGTGCAGAAAGCCCGCGCCATCAACCGCGAGGCTGACGTGGTTGTGGGCATCTTTAACATTGGCTTTGTGGCCGGTGTTTTGGGTTTGCCAAGTGTCTTCACCAATGCGGCGCTTGGCGAGCATCAAACTGCCATCGGCACTGTAATAGGCGGCGTATTGGTAAATGCTTTCGGTAAAAAGGCTTTGATGGGTTCCGGCCAACACATTGACCGAGCTGCCTGCCCAAGCTTGGGAATCCAGCGGAATAATTCGCGCTGTGGAATCTGCCTCCAGGCTAAAGCAGGGAAGGCTGATTAGTAGAGCAGAGGCAATTACGAGCGCGTTTTTGTATTTATGGAGTTTTCCTAGGTTCATCGACTATTCCTGCGGTTGATTTTTCTTATTAATGAGAACTTGCTTGTTAATACCGAAAGCACGAGCCGCCTGTTAGACTGCCGGCCTGATTTCCATCCTGAGCTTGCTGATGTTAAACGAACTCTTCGCCATTTTGGCACCCATTATGATTTCCACTGGTATTGGCTACCTCTGGGGCAAAAGCGGTACTGAATTTCCAACCGATTTTATTTCGCGCATTGTGATGAATATAGGCACGCCCTGTTTGATTATTGGGGTTATGGCCAAAGTGGAAGTAAAGCCTGAAATTATGGGTGGCGTTGCACTCGCAACTGCAATAGTTATGACTGCTATGGGCTTGATTGGTTGCCTGTGGTTGCGCCTCGTTAAATTGCCTATCGCGACTTATCTTCCCCCGCTAATATTCCCCAATAACGGCAATATGGGCTTACCTTTGTGTCTGTTCGCTTTTGGGCAAACCGGCCTTGCGCTGGCCTTGGGTTCGTTTATGGTGATGATGATCGCCACCTTTACCGTGGGTTTGGTTCTGGTGACTGAAGGTGGATGGCGCGAGCGTTTAACATCAGTCGCCAAGCAGCCGGTGATTTATTCCATGGCGATTGCGGTAGTGCTGCTGGTCACGCACACCGCTTTGCCGCGCTGGTTGGGTAATACGGTGGATTTGCTGGGCGGCATTGCGATTCCTTTAATGACCACGGCTTTAGGTGTTTCCCTCGCTACCCTTAAAATCCAGTTTTTATCGCGCAGTATCGCCTTTAGCTTGGGAAGGGTGTTCGGTGGCCTCTTGCTCGGTTATATTGTGTGTCATTTTATGGGGTTAACCGGCGTTTCGCGTGCCGTGGTGCTATTGCAATCGGCCATGCCCATTGCGGTGTTTAATTATTTACTCGCGTTGCGTTACAACCGGCAGCCAGAAGAAGTAGCGGCCATGGTATTGGTATCAACGCTAATTGCATTTGTGGGCTTGCCATTTTTGTTGGCGAGTTTGCTATAAGTTTTTCATTGAATTTATAAAAATTGAAGAGTCATTTTATGTCGGGCGTACAAGAAATTGTTTTAACTTTTAGCTGTCAGGATTCCAAAGGCATTGTTGCTGCGGTCGCCACTTTATTTGCGACCCTGGGTTTTAATATTAAAGAATCGTCTCAATTTGAAGATGTTGAGCAGAGTCGCTTTTTTATGCGCACCGTGTTCGAATGTCCAAGCGGATACAACCTAAGCCAAATTCGTTCGCTGTTTAAACCGCTCGCCGAACAGTACCGAATGGATTGGAAAATTTCCGATAGCCACGTAAAGCCCCGTGTATTAGTCGCGGTATCTCAATGGGGCCACTGTTTAAATGCTCTCTTAAATAGTTGGAAAAATGGTTCCTTGCCAATTGATATTGTGGGCGTAGTTTCCAATCACAATGTGATGCGCGATTTAACAGAATGGTATCAATTGCCGTTTCATTATTTACCCATCACCGCTGCAACCAAAGTTGAACAAGAAGCCCAGCTCTGGCAATTAATGCAAGAATTGCAATCAGACTTTTTAGTGCTCGCACGCTACATGCAAATTCTTTCCGATGATCTCTGCCAAAAATTAAATGGCCGTGCAATCAACATCCACCATTCATTTTTACCTGGTTTTAAAGGCGCAAAACCTTATCACCAAGCGTTTGATCGCGGTGTAAAACTCATTGGCGCTACCGCGCATTTTGTAACGGCAGATTTGGATGAAGGCCCGATTATTGAGCAAGCGGTTGAGCGTGTATCACACATTAACTCGCCTGAAGATATGGCAGAGATCGGTCGCGATACAGAAGCTGTTGTGTTGAACCGCGCTGTGCGTTGGCATGCGGAGCATCGCGTTTTATTAAACGGTACTAAGACGGTAGTTTTCTCAAAATAATGACGATCTTAATATTTAAACTGCAAAACGTTCCCGACGATGAAGCCGCCGATGTACGCGAGCTTCTCGCCGCAAACGATATTTATTTCTACGAAACCCACGCCGGCTTTTGGCGTTTGGGTGTTGATGGCCTTTGGCTGCCAGACGACACCAACCTTGAGCGTGCCCGCGAATTAATTAAGACTTACCAAGCTGAGCGCGCCACCAGCCAAAGAAAAGCTTATGAGGAATTAGTGGAGCAGGGGCAAGCGCCAACGCTGTGGCAAAACTTTTTGCAGTCACCGCTGAGGTTTGTGCTCTTGTTTATCGCGGTATTTTTTGTCTTGACCTTAACCCTCGCACCCTTTGGGTTTATGCCCAAATTCTAGGGGCTAAACCCTAATCGAAAGTTGAATTTTTACCTTAAATTTTTCTTTAAAACCCGGTCTAAAAAGCCGGGTTTTTCGCTTTTTTCATCCACTAAACCAAAATCCTTTTATTTTTATAAGTAAAAATAATTTCGTTTGTGATTTTGGTCTCAAAACTGATTTTATGTCGCCAAATTCATTGGAATACGGCTTAAAACCCGCATAAATACTGGGCTTGCGGGTTAGTATACAAGTCTGCAGTCTATTTCTGTCGCAATGTATTTTCCTCGATAGTTGTTGTTAGCTCCCGCAGATTTACCAGAGGTTTTAACAGCTCTGGTTCCGTGCAAAATAATCAATAATAAGGAGAACTCCTGATGCAAATATCTCGTGCAAAACCCTATGGGTGGGCGGCGCTTTTTAGCCTTGCCTTAACCTGTTCACCTTGGGTGGCAGCGCAAACTGCCACCTGTAAATATGTGGTAACTAATTCGTGGGGTGCTGGGGCTACCGCCAGCATCGAAATTACCAATACGGGTACCACGGCATTAAATGGTTGGAACGTAAATTGGTCTTACGTGAATAACAGAATTAGTAGCAGCTGGAACGCTACGCTGACGGGTGCAAACCCTTACAGCGCAACTAATTTAAGTTGGAATGGCAGTGTTCAACCGGGTCAAACAGTGTCATTTGGTATGCAGGTCACTACCAATGGTGCGGTTGAAACGCCGGTTGTGACTGGCGCTGTCTGCGGTGGAGTTGTTTCATCGGCATCTTCAGTAGCATCCAGTGTGGCGGTGACCAGTTCCTCATCTGCAAAATCTTCTAGCTCTTCATCTTCAAGCTCTGTGGCTGCTACCAGCAGCAGTAGCTCGGTGAAAAGTTCTGTGGCTTCCAGCTCCGTGGTTTCGAGTTCTGTAGTCTCAAGCTCTGTTGCCAGCTCAAGTTCTTCTACTTGTGCTTCAACTTCGCAATGTAATTGGTACGGCACGCTTTACCCAAGCTGCGTAACAACTACCAGTGGTTGGGGTTATGAGAATGGCAAGAGTTGTATCGCAACATCAACTTGTACGTCACAACCTGCGCCTTACGGTGTAGTGAATGGCTGTGCGGTTTCTTCAAGCTCGGTAAGCTCTGCATCATCCAGTGTTAAAACCAGTTCATCGGCCAGTTCTGTGGTGAGTTCTTCGAGTGTTTCTAGCGTTAAATCTTCATCCAGCAGCAGTGTGGTGGCCAGTTCATCAAGCAGCTCAAGTTCTGTTGCAAGTGGTGTGATTCCTAATGCGACTGCAGGTGGTTGGCCTTACTGTCGCTCAGCGGATTCAGACCCGGATGGCGATGGTTGGGGCTGGGAGAATAGTTACTCCTGTATCGTTTATGGTTCCAAGGCCGATACCCAAGGCGTAGGCAATTTCTCTTACTGTGTAATTGGTTCATCCAAGTTGGATTTGTGCACCACTGACAACGGTAGCTGGGGAAGCCAAAACGGTAAGGTTTGTTTGTCCAAGAGTATGTGTCCAGGTATGGGCAGCGCTACCCAAGCGCCTTTACGTAGCGCGCCGGTCAATGCCAATGCAACTTCCACCACCAAGGCCGTTTACTCCTACCTGAAATCTATTTGGGGTAACCACATTTTGTCTGGCCAACAAGATTTAACCTGGCAGGACAATATCGACGAATACCAACGCGTGATTAACGATACGGGCAAAGCGCCAGCCATCATGGGTTATGACTTCATGAACTACGGTATGTGGGCAGGCAACCCAGGCTTGGCGCAAACCGAAGAGGCTATCACTCATTGGAAGCGCGGTGGTTTGGTGAATTTTATGTGGCATTGGCGCGATCCTAACGTCAATAAATCCACCACAATTGGCGAGTTCTACACCACCAAAACAACTTTCACCATCCCAGTTGTGAATGGCCAGCTGGATACCACCAGCACCAACTTTACTAACATCCAAGCTGACGTTGCCAGAATTGCTGCCGAGTTGAAGAAGCTGCAAGACGCCGGTGTAACTGTTTTGTGGCGTCCATTGCATGAATCTTCAGGTGGCTGGTTCTGGTGGGGTCGTGCCGACCGTACCGACGGCGTTCCACCGGCTTACGCCCAAGTATTGTTGTGGCGCTACCTCTATGACCGTTTGACTAACTACTATGGTTTGAACAACCTGATTTGGGTGTGGAATGGTCAAAGTGGTGCTTGGTATCCAGGTGATGCTTATGTAGATATCGTTGGTACCGATATTTATGACGGCAACCAAAATTACAAGTCACAAGTTTCTGCTTACAACTTGACGAAATCTTACGCATTGGAAACCAAAATGGTTGCCTTGAGTGAAACCAGCAACATTCCAGACCCGGATTTGATTATGAAAGACGGCGCCTGGTGGTTGTACTTCTTAGTGTGGAACGATTCAGATACCGCTGAAGGCGTAACCAGCTCCAACAATTTCTGGACCGGTGAGTACTACAACACCAAGGCTCAGAAACTGAAGGTGTACAACAGTGATTTGGTAATTACCTTGGATGAGTTACCGAAGTTTTAACTGAAATTACTAATGGGTTTTGGCGATAGTTGAAGCTCATTGGCGTAAAATAAAAAACGGCTTGCCTTTAGGTGAGCCGTTTTTTTATGTGTGTGGTTTGAGAGCTTGGGGCAGAACAGATGTCAAAAAAAATATAATTGTTCCTATTTTTGCTTCGTTTGAATTTTATTCTGCCCCCAAATTCCCTTAATTATATTTTTGATTCCTCTTCAAACTGCTTTGCGAAGTATCTATTTTGTTTGTAGTCCAAGGTTTTAATATGAGCGACTTCGGATTGATATTTATCGAGCTGGCCACTCGCTTTATAGATTTTTGCTAGGCTCCAATATGACCAAAGATAGTGAACGTCTTTAGGGTTATCGTTTTTTGCTTGAAAGTCTTTTACTAGGATGACGGCGCGATCCAATTGTTTGTTAGTTGCCAAAAAGACTTCGCCCAGCTGTAAGGACGCATCGCTGATATACCAGCGGTCGTCAATCGTTGTTTGTGTCGTTACGAGCACCTTAATTAAATTCTCTAAAATATCTACTGCTTCAGCATAGGATTTATTTTCTTTAAAATAGTGTGCCAGTGACCACTGTGTAGATACCAGTAAATTCTTTTGTTGCTTAAGGGCTTGTGCTCGCTTGATGGCTTCCTCATGCTTTTTATCTTTTTCCAGATTATTGATTTCGTAGATTTCTGCCATCTCTGGTAATACTTTTTTCAGTTTGGCTGAATATTGGATAAATTTTTCTTGTGAGCCACCTACGATGGCTGGGGCTCCAAAATGATATTCCACTAGCGATTGAAGTATCTGTGCGTTGTTAGGATCTAAGGTGTGGGCCTGCTCAAAGCTCGCTATACATTTTTTTGCTAAGCCTATGGCTGAGAACATCGAAACGGTTTGCGCTTTTTGGCCGTAGGATTTTCCCAATAAAAAATAATTCATAGCGGAGTTTGGGTCGGCAGCTATAGCTTGCTGCAGATAGTCTATTGCCTTGTCGTAATCTCCTGCATGAAATTCAACTTCACCTAGGCGTGTCAAGGCTGCAGCTTTTGTGTCTGCTTTGGGTAGCTGTTGTAAAAATAATGTGCGTGCTTCATTTAAATGATTTGCATTAAGTGCGTCTATTGCAGCATCCGCAGCCACATGAGGTATGTAAATTGCCGCTGAGATTCCTACACAAAAAATAAACCTTGTTTGATTCCAAAAATTCATAAATAGATCCTAAAATTATTAGCCGATAGAAAAATTGTTAAGTGTATTAAATGTTACTCAAACCTGTGCTGTTCTTGCGTCACTGATTAGCGCCACCGTTCCCCCAGTTTTTTTACGTAATGTGTATAGACATAGCCCCATGGAATAATGAAAGGAAAAATGACGACGCCCAGTACGGCAACAGCTATTGAATGATATGCTTCGTCCATGGTGCCTGCTGACCACAAGGGAGCAGCAACAACGATTAGCCAAATTGTTTTCCAAACTAATTCCCACAAGAGCAAGGGCAACATCTGTAGCGGGTATCTCAGCCCCAAGACTGATAGCGCCGAAAATGAAGCGAGCATGCAGGTAACTACTCCCTCCATTGGTGCCCATGGTTTGTCGTGATGTATAACCCCTGGCCATACCGTGATGCCTAGTCCCACAACAATTAATAAATACAGCGCTCGTAACAAATAAAGACGAAACAACGAAACTTCATTTGACGACGAAAATTTATTCATAGGCTTCACTCCTGAACGAATCGCATTTTTATTTTCTAAAGTGAACTATCAGTTATAGAAAATTTCATGGATTGGACAATTAAATTGATTGTTGAATTTAATTTTGACAATGATTTGACGGAGCCATTTTCGGAAAAGATGCAGTAAAATAAAAATAAATTCTTCGACTGCTTTGCGCGCGGATTAGATGGGCTTTTGCGTAGATAAGAAAATTCAAACAATAAAAAAGGAGCCGAAGCTCCTTTTTTAGTTTTATCGAAACACATCTACCAATTAATTACACACAGTTCCACTAATCACTGGAATCTGCGCCGTAGAGCTACTTCCTTTGTTGCCTTGAATACCTACCTCAACGGATTGGCCTGGTTGGATAATGTTGTTCCAATTCAAGTTGGTGGCAGAGTAGGGGTTGGTGCCGGTTACTGTGGCGTTCCAGCTGTTGGTTAACACCGTGCCGTCGGTGTATGACCAGCTTACAGTCCAGCCGTTGATTGCGCTGGTGCCGTTGTTGGTAATACGCACTGCACCCGTGAAGCCAGTATTCCATTCATTGCTCACCACGTATTGGCATTTACTGCCGCTGGCAACACTGCTGGATGACGAGCTTTTTACCGATGAGCTACTGGTAGATGCTACTGAGCTTGAACTGCTAGTCGCTACCGAACTTGAGCTGCTGGATTTAACGCTGCTTGATGTTGAGGTCGAGCTGGACGATGAGCTTCTGAAGTCGTCCACGTAATAAACCAACACAGATTTGGTTTGGGTTGCTGAGCCACCTTTGCCATCGGTAACCGTTAACTTCACTGTGTAAGTTTTTTGGTTGGAGATGTTAAACACAGCTCTGAATCCAACTGCGGTTTGCAGGTCGCTTGCTGAAGATGAGATTTCCCAGTTATAGGTGAGGGTATCGCCATCCGCATCAGTCGCAGAAGAATCTACTGACATGGTGCAGCAGGACATGTTCACAAAGCCCGTAGTGGTTGCAGTCATGTTTGTGATAACCGGTGGACGGTTCGCAACACTGGAAGATGAGCTGGAGGATGATCCACCCACAATGCCGTAAGGTGCCGGTTGTGCCGAACACGTGCTTGGTGCAACGCAGCTTTTGCCATTCTCGTAACCCCAGCCAGAGGTGGTAGTTGCACACAGCGGTGTGAGGGTGCCGTACCAATTACATTGCTGGCCTGATGCCGTGCTTGAAGATGAGCTGGCCACACTGCTGGAACTGCTTGAAGGCGCAGAGCTTTTTACCGAAGAGCTGGTTACAGAAGAACTGGCAACTGACGAGCTGCTCGATTTGGAAGAACTGGTCGCAACACTTGATGAGCTCACTACGCTTGAAGCAGCAGAGCTGCTGGTGTTGGAGTTTCCGCCCTGCGCATAGTCATTGTAGAAAGCCAAGTCCCAAGCGAGCGGGGCGTTCCAGTTAATCGTCACTTCGTTTACCGCGTAGGCGTTGATATTGTCGATCCAGCAGGTTGCCGGTTTGGATTTGCAGTTGGCTAATTGCGCTGCCGATGTGCTGTCGTCCAAGCCGCTGTTAGGCCCGCCCGATAACGCACCCGGTGGTGCCAAAGGATAACTGCCGTTAATTGCGTTCGACCAGAAACGGTGATGTGGTTGAGTGACGGCTTTAGTGCCTTCGCCGGTCACAAATGAGGTCGAGAGTGCATTTTGACCAAACAAATAACCTAAACCTTTGCCCACACCTTTGGCGTAGGTGTCGTTTTTGGTGAAGTCATAAGCCAAGCCCATCAGGATCAACTTGTTAGCAACGCCGCCGTTCGAACCCCAGTAGTATTCGAGGTTAGACATAGGGGCAGGGTAGCCAGACGCGTTTTGGGTAGCGATATGCGTATTGGCAATGGTGACGATTTTTTGCTGAGCTGCCGTGCGCATGCTGGCAGTTTGAGCGCTGGGCACGGTTGCCAAAGAGATTAAGCCAGCGAGGTCGGTATCGGCCCAACCAAAGTCAGTGTGGGTAATGGTGTAGCTATTAAGGGTGGAGGCGTATTTGCTATCGCCGGTGGTGATGTAGAGTTCCGCGGCTGCCCAATAGAAATCGTCGCTCACGGTTTTGTCACCGTAACCGCCGCCGCCGTTATCGTAATTGCCCGAATAGATATCGTTGGGGTTAGCTTGTGCTGCATCCCATGCGCTTTTGGCAGCAGCCAAGCAGGTTGCAGAGAAACCGGAATCTATATCTTTCCAAATACGTGCTGCTTGTGCAGCCACCGCAGCAAGGTTAAGTGTTGCAGCGGTTGATGGTGGAACCAAGGCGCGTTGTTGTGGATCTTCATGGGGAGCCATGGGGAAGCCAGTCCAGCCTACATCGTGCATTTTGTGATGTGCCATACCCGCTTTGGCTTGGCCAACGGGGACTTGCATGGCGAGGAGGAATTCAACTTCCCAGCGGGCTTCATCCAATACATCGGAAATGCCGTTGGCGCTTTCGGGGATATTTAGTTTGCCATCGCCCACAAGGCTGGCATTGCTTGATAAATAGAGGCCGCGCTCGTAGAGGTTGAGCAAAGTCCAAGCTGAAATACCGCCGTTAACCACGTATTTGCCATGGTCGCCCGCGTCGTACCAACCTTTGCTAACGTTGAGTGAATAGTTGCAGGTGCCGGTCCAGCAGGGAACATTGATGTCACCCTTATTAACGCCCACATTGACGTGACCCGCTGGGCGTGACCATTTGCTGTTACTGGCGAAGGAGCCGTTGCCGCCGCCGGTGTATTGGGTATCAATCGCTATGCCGCTGCGGTTTTGATAAAAATATTTTAAGGAATCGTAGAGCGCGCTTTTGAGCGCGGTCGATGAAATCGCAAAGTTGTAGCTGGTATCGCTGCCGACAGTCAGGCTAAAACCTGTACCTGTTGCCGTCACGGCGGAGAGATCAATTTGTTGTAAGTTGTCACCGCTGGAGGAATCTGTACCTAAAGGGGTAGTTTGGCCGGTCGCAACCACTGTGCCGTTTTGTTTCAGTTGCCAAGTTTGGGCGTTGGTACTGGTGGTTTTGTAAGTCGCTGTTTTTACGCCATTAGGCAAATAGCCGAGTTGGTTGACGCGAGGGTTGCCAGTTTCGGCAAGGGTGTTGCAACTCACTAAAGTTAATAGCCCTGTACCAATTAATTGATAAAGCGGCTTGCGAGTATTAGTGCTCTTTGGAAAATGTTTCATAGAAAGATGTCTCGCTAGAAATGGAGTTTGGCATCAATCACCGCGTTATTTTTATACTTTTGGCCAAATGTCAGGAGCGATCTAATGGCGGTGCAATTGATACGGTTAATCAAGTGTTGGTCAAAAAGCGTTATTAACAAAAAATGATTCGCTAATAAAAAATTGCTTTCCTCCAATAAAAAACCGGCCTGTAGGGACAGACCGGTAAGATATTGTGTTGGCTAAATGTTCTATGTCGGCTTAACGCAATTGCCCTTTTCCTGAACAGCTAAATGCGCCGACATAAAGGTCTTACGGGCTCATCCTTGAGCCAAGCCCTCGTCGCTCCAGATTCGGACTTTTCGTCCAGTGAACCCGGTTATTGCAACGCTGGGTATGCATTAAGCAGCAGAGCTTGGAAGCCTGCAGAGAACCAGCGGCCTGCTACAGGAGCGTTGGCCATAGCGCCGGTTACTACGGTTCCGCTTGACTCGCTGCGAACGTAAGTTGGGTCACACATACGGTCGAAGCCTTTTGCTGGGTCTTGTGGATCGTAAGACAATTCCAAAGAAGCAGCGCCGTCTGATTCACCTGGTGGTTTAATCCAAACGTATGCGTCGATACCGTCAGTGTTAACCACTTGTGGGCGCTCACCTATACCGCTCGCTTGGTTACACCAGTTACCACGGTGTGCACGACGGTCGATTCTTGAGCTATTAACGAAGGTTTCCAAATCAGTGCTAGTTGACAATGCTGTTGGACGAGCAGCACCGCCCCAACCGTTACGGCCGGTGTCAATCAACATACCAATTGTGCTTGGGAAACCAGCAGCAATTGCTTTGGCGCGCCATGCTTTCACATAAGAAATCTCACCAAAGTGGTTGTTCCACTCGTAGAACTTGGCTTGACGTACTTGGGTACCGTTGTTGCCTGGCATGCCAGTGTTTTCGTAAGCATCAAGGAATGGCTCGCGCAATGGAGTGGTGTTAGCAGTGTTGGAAATGAAGCCAGCAATACTGTTCACGCCTGCGGTAGTGCCTTTGATGGCGTTGCCTATCAAAGTGATGGCGTCGGTCATGTTAGTCGCTTCCCAGCCCAACCAGCCTGAGTGGCCAATATCGATGTAGCTGTACACGTTGGTGATTGGGTAGAGTTTGTTCAGGGTGTACTGAGTGTTAGGTACATAACCATCTGGACCTTGTGACGCTGCAGCACAATCTGGGTCACTCAAATTAGTGGTCAGGTTGGGCAGAGAGTCTGGCTCGATGATGGCGATAATGCGCAGGCTGGCATATTTAGCATCTGAGAAAATAGCAGCGATTGCATCTACGTACTCTGTGCGGTAGCGAGCTGTACCTTCAGCGTTTTGCTTCAACTCACCGTTAGAGGCAAGAGCGTGGCAGTCGCGGTTTGGCAGATCGTATACCACGATTTGAACCAAGTTGGCTTTCTGTGCAAGTGCTGCATCCAAGTGATCGCGCAGGCCGAAGCTGCCGTCAGTTGGGGCGATGGCGCCGATGCGGTCCATCCATACAGCAGTGCTGTATTTGGAAATTTTGGAACCGCCAGTTTCTGCTTGTGCTTTAGCTGACCAGATTGGGTCTACGTACCAAACTGCGTCTACGAATGGGTTATCCAAACGCGTGCCGTTGCTAACACTTGAGGAGCTATTGCTTGCCACTGAACTTGAACTTGGTTTGCTTGAAGAAGTTGTCGCCACAGAAGAGCTTGAACTTGATTTCACGCTTGAAGAGGTTGTGGCTACTGAGCTAGAAGTAGTCGCTACTGAGCTAGAGGTTTTTGCACTGGATGAAGAAGTGCTTACCACAGAGCTTGACGACACTGCGCAGCCAGCAACTACGCCATAAGGCGCTGGTTGGGCAGCACAAGTTGAGGTTGCGATACAGCTCTTGCCGTTCTCATAACCCCAGCCGCTGGTGGTAGTTGTACAGCTTGGGTAAAGCGTACCGTACCAGTTACATTGAGACGCGCCGCAAGTAGAAGAAACGCTGCTTGAAGCTACAGAGGCTACTGATGAGCTGGTGCTTGGAGCAGAGCTTTTTGAACTTGAAGATGGAGTGCTGCTAGGTGTTGAGCTAGAAACAACAGAGCTTTTTGAGCTGGACGATGTAGTTGCCGTAGAGCTTGAGCTAGCTGGCGGAGTGCTATTACACACAGCGCCGGTAATGGTTGGCTTTTCAGCCGCTGCGGTGCTGTTTTTATCGCCTTGTACACCAAAACTTACTGATTGGCCCGGTTGGATGGTTTTATTCCAGTCCAATGCCGTTGCGGTGTAAGGGTTGGTGCCAGACAGGGTTGCGTTCCATGAGCTGGTGATTTTGTTGTTGGCATATTGCCAACCAATCGACCAGCCATTAATTGCGGTAGTGCCATCGTTGGTGATGGTGATGGAACCCTGGAAGCCAGTATTCCATTCGTTTACGACCGTATAGGCACAGCTTGCTGCCTGACTTTGGCTCGCCGCGAGCATACTCACGCTTAGCAGAGATGCCAAGCCGAGCGTTTTGCGTAGTGAAATATTCATTATATTTATCCTGAATATGAGGTTTTTAGGTGGGGTTGCACGCCCTCGTTTTTAAGTCACCTACCGCTGGGAGATTTTGCACCTTAAGGCGTCTTAGGCTCCTACTGCGTAAAACAGGTGTGATTACCAAGTCAGTACACCTTGTACTCCGTTCACATCAAATTGATGAAAATGGTGTCAGTCCTAACAGACCTTTTAGGGATCGCAGCCAAACAGCAGCTGCATCCCTTGAACTACTAACTAACCTTAACTGCACTTACTAACTATCTGAATCTAAAAGAAAAAATCTAATAATTTTATGGAGTGATTGGCCTTATAAATCTCGTTCTAATTGAGTCGAATTATGTCTCTCAGGGGCAAAGACAGCGCTGTCATTTGGTTGTTTACTAAACAACTTTATGGCACCTAGATAATCACCTTTAGTTGCTTTAGCTGCCGCGAGAGCCGCTTGTGGGCTGCATTCCGGTGATTCAACCCAAAAGTTTGAGCTGTACAGGACAGCGCTGTCATTTGTTGCCTTGCAAAAAGCAGTGGATGGCTTTAAAGCCACACTCCGAAAGAGGCGGCCAGAGAACGTTCTCTGAGATGCAATGGCTATTGGTGACATAAAAACGCTCGGTACTAAAGTTACGGTTATTCGGCATAAATCCTGAAAATCTTCAGAATCATGAGTTTTGGCATGTAAAAAAACCTATCGCAGAGGGCTTCTGCAAGGTGTGTTTACCTGCGTTCGAAAAACTTCAAACAACTTTTCGTGATTATTTTTGGGTACAGCACGGCTTTTAACCGTCTTTAAATTCGCTAACTAACTGAATTTAAAATAAAAACTCTCAATTATTTATAGTTATTTTTATGGTCTAACTTGGTAATGCCTTAAGTGCTTTCGCACCGAAATCATTCGCTTTCTTGAGTTTAAATCTGTGACTCGCTCTAACTTTTTTATTTAGGTTAAAACTTCATAAAGACCGACACGCGTT
>JAGKXD010000095.1 GCA_021151525.1 Cellvibrionaceae bacterium
CTTGTGGTCTGCGTTCATCTTGTCTTGCGCCGCATCGTGCTTGGATTCACGGACGTCCTTGGCCAGCTTTGCATCGGCCAAGGCTTTGGTCTTGACGGCTCGAGCCTCTTCTACGCAGACGTCTTTGGCATTGCCCGATTTGTCATCGCACTTCTCTTTGGCCACTTCATAGTTGGCCTCTGCTTTGGCGACGAGTGACTTGGTGTAGTCACTGGCTTTGCCTGAAAAGGTGTATTCCAAATCAGCTAACTCGATTTTTTCCTTCGCCTTGGCCTCTTCAATGCAAATGTCCTTGGCGTTGTTCGCTTGTGAGTTACATGCGCTCTTGTCTACCTTGTAATTGGCGTTGATGCGATCCTTCTGGACGTTGTAATCGTTCTTGCTCATGCTTGATGCAAGTGCAGATCCCTGTGTGGCCATGATGGCAACCCAAGTGATGGCCAGAAAGATGGGGTGATGAAGCGATATGTTTTTCATGTCAGTCTTTCGTTGATGTTGGCAATGCATGGCGTCATATCCTGCCCAGGACGAGCAGGAGGATGATCACAATCACGACCAGGCCGATCCCGCCACTGGGGCCATATCCCCAACCTCTGCTGTGGGGCCATGTCGGAATGGCTCCAATCAAGAGCAAGATCAAGATGATCAATAAGATCGTGCCGAGGCTCATAAGCTGCTCCTGAGTGTTGTGATTGCGTTCATCAGGCTATGCGCAGCTGGGGCGCACTTCTGTTCGATATCGAACATACGGCCACACATGACGTCATCGCTGAGATGGCTGTGCGCCATCGCACAGACAAAACATCAATGACCAGAGGGTGCAAAGACGCGCAAGCGATGTCCGTCCGGGTCTTGTGCCGTGAAGGTGTAGCCAAAATCCATCTGGCAGGGCGCCTGAGCAATCACATAGCCACGTGTGATCCAGTCTTGGTGCACAGCGTTAACCGAATCCACACTCTCCACTGTCATCGCCAGTTCGGCGGCGCCGGCAACAGCCGTCGCGTTGGGTGATACGGTGTCACGTGCCCAAAGTCCCAGCATCTGCCCTTCGCCGATGGCAAACATGGCAAAGGTATCTGACAGCTCAAGCGGCTCACTGCCCAGTAGCGAGGCATAAAACGCGGCGCTGTGGCGAGGTCTGCTGACGTAAAGCAAAATGAAATTGGGGCAAAACTTCTGTGTGTTCATATCTTGATCTCATGGTTGGATGGTGAGATCGTAGAAAGACGCACTGTCAGTTTTTGTCAGGAGGCGGGACACCTTCAATGGCGCGCCACTCTTTAAGCATGACCTGCCGTCGTCTTGGGTAACCAAGTTCATCTACGCGCAGGTTGCTGATCCTGTCCGTCCTGAAGTGTCGATAGCCTTGTCTGAGCTCACACCAAGCCACCATGACGCGGACGCGATCAAAAAATGCCAACGCGAAGGTTGCTAGCGATTGCAAGGCGGCAATAGTCGCGTCACCTGCTGGGAAAAATAATTTGGGGAACACCAGAACAGCGGCCGTGGCATAGATATAAAAGTCGAAAAATTCGATAGTTGTGCCAATTAGGCTGGCAAAGAGAACACGAAAAGGTGAATTAGAGGTTGTTTGCATGAGATTCACTTGGTTATTTTTGGATGCGGTTAAATGTACTGCAGCGATTATATCGTTATGGGCTCTGGCGATGCATAGATTCTTTGGCTACAGATAGATTCTTTAGTTACAGGAGGTATAAACGGATTTTAAACACGCGGGTTGCGGAGTAAACAGCAACAATCAAATAAATCCCCCTGTGAGCCATGCTAAGCTAGAGCGACTTATTCGATATTTATAGACCGAGGTACAACATGAGCAGCCCACAACGAGACATCACTCTTCGCTTTTTAGCCGAGCCGCAAGACGTAAACTTTGGTGGCAAGGTTCACGGTGGCGCCGTAATGAAATGGATTGACCTTGCAGCCTACGCATGTGCTGCTGGCTGGAGCAGCCGCTATTGTGTCACCGCTTACGCCGGCGGTATTCGTTTCGTATCACCCATTCACGTTGGTAACTTGGTTGAAGTGGATGCAAAAATTATTTACACCGGCAAGTCCTCAATGCATATCGCCATTGAAGTCAACGCCTGCGATCCAAAATCCTTAAACCGCAGGCTAACCACTCATTGTATTGTGATCATGGTCGCAGTGGATGAATCCGGTCAACCCGTTAAAGTTCCGGTGTGGGTACCCGAAACAGAAAAAGATAAACAACAACATGCAACTGCGATTAAGTTGATGGAGATGAGAAAGAAAATTGGTGAGGAGATGGAGATTTTTGTTTGATACACTAAATCAAATTTCCATTGAGATACTCCTAATGACGCAATCCGCTCCAGTGAAAACCAAACAAAAAAAAGATGCGCGTGACATTCGCGCAGAAGCGCTCAAAATCGCCAATAGCATAAAAATTGAAGGACAAACACCAGTAGAAACCAAAGCTATTGCCAAGGGTATACAACGCGGTATGGAATTATTTTTACGTCAGCAAAGCGAAAAAACACGAGAATTGGATAAACGCGTTAAAAAGGTAAAACAACTAGCAACCAAGTTAGCGCAAGACAATCCGGCGAGTGAAAAAGAAGAAATCTTAATCATGCAAACAGCACCTAAGTTGCCTTGGGTGTTGCTTGCCGCATCTTGGATATTCTTTGCGATTGCCACTACTATTAAATTTCTAATTTGATATCCGTTAACTATTTAAGAGATTCAAATCGCGCGCAGCCACCTTTGGGAAAACTTGCTCCAACTGTTGCGAGTTCAATTGAAAATGACGACTAAATAATCCACCCAGAATACTGCGGTAGTCATTGAGCACAGGAAAGTCGCGGTTTTGAAAAAGAGTTTTTGCATTAACCTCAACTTGTTCACCTGCAACGCGCCCACCGTTCACACCGCCGCCCATTATCCAATAAGTACTGCCATGCCCATGATCAGTACCGCGATTTCCATTTTCGCGAAATGTGCGGCCAAATTCACTTACAACAACAACGAGTGTCTGCGCCCATTGATTACCCATCCCTTCCTCAAATGCAGCTAAGCCGCGCCCCAACTCCTCCAAGCGCCCTGCTAAATTTCCATTCACAGCACCCTGCCCCACATGAGTATCCCAACCACCAATATCAACAAATCCAAGACTAAAATTATCGCGCATCATAGTTGCAATTCGTTTTGCCTCTGCCTCAAATCCTTTTGCAGAAATTGCTTGGCGGCTGGCTGCATCCATCTCCTGCTTCATATCATTTTGCATTTGCGTACGCACATCAAAGCCTTGGCTAACTTGATGCGCCAACTGAGTGTCTTTATACATATCATTAATAATATTTGCTTGGCGGGCATTTAATCCGGATTTATTAATTTGCTTTAAAGCTAAATTGGGAATAGCGACACTACCACGCATGCTTAATGGTATTTGCTCAGTAAATGCAATAGCTGATTTACCATCCAATTGTGCAGCCAAGCGATTCATAAAACCCGATTGAAAATTTCGCGTACCATTAATCGGTTGCCCCAGTTCGATTGTATCTTGGGTTTCAAAATGACTTCGCGAAAGATCATCGGTGCCTGCAAAGGGTAAAAAGGCTAATTGTTTACGTTGGTACACGGGATACAAACTTTTTTGCAACGCAGGATGTAAACCCCAATTCGCATCCAAGGCTATAGCCTCTGATTTCGGAATTGCGATATTAGGGCGAGACTCATAATAAAAAGAACTTGAATAAGGGACCAATAAATTAGCCGCATCGTAACCACCGCGTAAAAACACCAATAAAAATTTATTGTTCGTTGCAGGTGCAGCCAATAATTTTCCAGAAAATCCCAACGCAGGTATCGCAGCTAATGTTTTTAACAAGTCACGGCGTTGCATAACGATATCCTCAACGATTCATAAATTCAGGAGATGAAAGAAAAAACGTATTCCACTCTTGCGGAGACTTAGCCTGCGTTAAAGCTTGTTGCACACCAGCACTCAATTGAGCTTGAAAAAGAGAGCGGTAATTAGATTCTTTCAACTCCGGAACATTATTCTTACCAGCGGCATCCATAGGTAATAACACCATGGTTGTGGTTCCCATGATGCGCGCTACGTCAAAGCGCGCTGTCATTTGGCCCGGGCTATTCCAATTCGATTGCGTTAGCGGATACCCATCTGGCGTTTGATGCCCGTACAAGGGTTCACCTAATTTATCCAACCAACCAACTGCAGGCGATGTAGTTATGATGGGCGTATTTTCGTAGAGCACACGTAAGCTTGAAACAACATAATGTACGGGATCTTTAAATTTTTTATTCAAAGAATCGTTAAATTCAGATGAATTAAATAGTGTGCGCAAAACCGTACTTATATCGCCATCATGCGTTAAGAAGGTTTGCGCCATAGCATCAACAGTTGCAGCTGATGGTTCATCAGCCATAAAATAAGTTGCCAGCTTACGACTAATGAAATGTGCAGTCGCAGGATTGCGACTCAGCCGATCTAACACCTCATTTATCTCGTCAACGCCCTGGCTTTTAATTTTTTCGCCAAGAAACATTTTGCTACCAGAATCATGTTTACGATCATTGAATACAACTAAATTTTTCTCGTACTCAATAACCATTTTGCGATTTTTATGTATGCTCGAAGAAGCCTTACCTGCACGATCACCACGCTCAACACCCAACCCGGTCAGAATACGCGCTAGCTCCTGCACATCATGCTGACTGTATCCGCCATCTATGCCCAAAGTATGAAGCTCCATTAATTCACGAGCATAGTTTTCGTTAATATGACCAGCCACATTTTTTTCATTATCTAAATAGGCCAACATCGCCGGGTGATGAACAGTTGCCCCCAACAAATCCCTAAAGCGGCCAAGCACATGTGGGCGAATCGCCTGATCTTCATAATCACCGATCATGGCGCGAATATTATTTTTGCGATCATGCACAGAAAAATGATTTAACCAAAACCAAGTTAGCTGCTCTTGTAATTGATTAGGTGAATAAACTGCCCGCAACATAAAACGTTGCGCAGATTCTTGCGAAAGTGAATTTAGAAATCGTTGGTATTCTTTTCGCGCTGCTTGTTTATTTTCTTCAGAGCCAAGGTCGCCCTGCTTACGCAAATGCTCCGCATCTTCAACAAGCTCTACCATGTTTTTCTGCGAAATTTGCATGGCTGCGATTTGAGCAGTTGCAGCAGCTGGTAATCTACTAGTCTCTTTGGGATGTAGTTGGATCTCTAGATATTTTTTTCGGCCGAGCTTATCAATCTCATCCAGCGAACCGGCGTTAGCCCCCCAAGTCACACGATTTAAGAGCTGTAAGTTACCCGCCTGAGTCTCAGGTAAATTAGGCGCTTTGCCGCCAAGCTGTGCTGGGGTACAGGCCTCTAGTAACCACAGCAAGAACACCACTACAAAAACCTTGAAGGTACGCATCTCAGTTCTTTCCATCACAAAGGCTCCCCAATATATCGCTTCGATTGGACTACAACGCATGAGAGCGAATTTAGTTGACTTAGTTTCTAAAAATAATCGGAATTTGTGTAATGAAAGACTAAGGGATTTGGACTTAAGGTGGACTTGAGTTTTTAGGGTAAGAACATAAAAGGTCGATAGCAGGTATTCCATAGTAGCGATTGCGCGCACGGGATGCGTTCGGCGCATCTCGTGCGCGCGCCATTAGCACAGCCATGCACGTCAACCGGAATATAGAGAAAAACCCCCTCTCAGAGCAGCGACGCTGAAAATGAAAAAGCCCGCCTATCTCTCAATAGGCGGGCTTTTTCATTTAAATTGGTGGAGCTAAGCGGGATCGAACCGCTGACCTCAACACTGCCAGAGCCAAAAAGGCATATTTTGAGGTAAATAACCATGAACAACAAACCACAAAAATGAACAATAAATTACTTTAATATCAATAACTTATAAATTTATTGTTGTTCACTGCCGTTCACTGACTTTTCTTGAGATTTAATAAATTTGGACTTAATATGGACTTAAATTTTAACTTAAGTCCATAGAGGGACGCATGCAAGCCAAGCTTTCTACTTCCAGCGTTAAGTGTTTTGATGCCCAAGAAAAAGCCTATGAAGTTGTCGATTCTGAAATAAAAGGTTTCTTAATGCGAGTCCAGCCAACTGGCCGCAAAACATTCTATTTCAGCTATCGCACCTCAGCAGGAATCAGAAAACGGATCAAGATTGGTGTTCTGGGTTCAAACCTCACCTTAGCGCAAGCCAGAGACCACGCCCTCAACTTTGCAGCGAAAGCTTCTAACGGCCAAGACATCCAAGGCGAAAAAGTTACCAGTAGACGCGCCGCCAAGGAAAAGCTCAAACATACCTTTGATACATATCTAACAACCCACTATCACCCGTGGGCATTAACCAATCAAAAAAGCGGCCAACAAACCATAGATACAATCAGGCGCGCATTTCCAGAATTGCTCCCCCTCCCTATTTCAGAAATAACTCTTAAGCACGTAGAGCGATTACGTACCGACAAAATAATGAGCGGCTTAAAACCCACTACCGTAAATAGAGTTATGAACGCATTGAGAGGTGCACTTTCTCGTGCAGTAGATTGGGAAATCATAGAAACCCACCCATTAGCAAAGCTTAAAGCTCTCAAAATGGATGCAGGGATTAAAGCCAGATATTTAAGTGAAGACGAAGAACAACGCTTTTTCAAAGCGCTTAGAGATAGAGACGAAGATATTAAAGCTGCCCGAGCAAGAGGCAATCAGTTCCGTGAAGAACGCGGTTACGAGTTAATGACTGACCTTTATCAATTTGCTTATGCAGATCGAATGACACCAATGATTATATTATCGCTTAAAACAGGTATGAGACGCGGCGAACTATTTGATTTGCGTTGGAGTGATATTGATTTTGCCAACCGAATTTTGACCATACGCGGGGAGATAGCAAAATCATCCAAAACCCGCCATATTCCGCTCAGTCCAATTGCATTCGAAACAATTACTAATTGGCACAAGCAAGCACCCACTCCAAATGGAAGAGTGTTTCCATCCGATGATGGCGACCGTTTGGATAATGTGAAAAACTCTTGGACAAGTATTTTAGAAGCAGCTGTAATAGAGGGCTTTCGCTGGCATGATATGCGCCATGACTTTGCTTCGAAACTTGTAATGAAAGGCGTACCCTTAAATACTGTTCGAGAATTGTGTGGCCATGCGGATTTGAATACTACTTTACGTTATGCGCATCTCGCACCTGATCATAAGGCTGATGCTGTTGCATTAATTGGATAATATAACTCACAACTAGGAACACTTCGATGTACTTAAAACTTTTTTCAATTTTACTTCTTGTCACTTCAAATTTCGCCAACGCAGAAATAGATAAGCAATTGTTAGATAGAGCTCTAAATGGTGATGCGCAATCGCAAAATATGGTAGGCGAAGCCTATTTGAAAGGGCAAAATGTAACGAAAGATAGGGAAGAGGCAGGAAAATGGTTTGAGAAATCCGCTCAGCAAGACTTCCCAGCTGGTACATATAATTTTGGACTTTATCTTGCTATTACTAACAAAGAACCTGATAGCTATCAAAAAGGAATGGCGTTAATAAAACATGCAGCCGACCAAGGTTTTGCTGAAGCACAAAATCATATTGCCAACACATATGGAATGAAAGGCGAGTTTGAGGAGTCTACCAAATGGTTAAAAAAAGCTGCTGAACAAGGCAATGCAAGTGCCTTAGCTACACTTGGAATCTACAATGAGGAAGGACTAGGCGTTCGTAAGAGCAACCAGAAAGCAATTGAATATTTTAAAAAATCCGTCGAGCTTGGAGACGCAACAGCACAAGCAAGATTGGCAGGAATGTATGCAGAAGGAAAAGGTGTCAAAGTAGATTATAACCTTGCAGCCGACCTATACAAAAAAGCTGCTGATCAAAACAACCCTGACGCTCAAGCGGGTTTAGGGCTTCTGTATAGATTGGGAAATGGTGTTGAGCAGAACAGCAATGAAGCAGTAAAGCTTTTCAGACTTTCAGTAGCTCAAAAAAATGACTCCGGAATTTTACACCTTGGCAATGTATACGCTAAAGGTGATGGCGTAAAACAATCTATGCCATTGTGGTATGCGTTAGTTAGCAGATGCGGGCAAAACTGTAACGCAGACCAGCGAATAAAAATTTTTATCGCAGCAAACTTCATTACGGCAGAAGAAATGAAAGCTGGTGAAAAAATCTATCGGGAGATGTTAAGCAAAGACGATATCTTGTCTGTAGTTGATGAGTACGAAAAAACTATTTAGATATGCAATATAATTTTTAAAAATGCATTCTGAAATTTTCAGCCATCTTTGCGAGATTTAGCATAATTTGATTTTTACGTGCTTGCGCATGAGCATCTGGTGCAAGAATCGCGATAAGTAAAAAGCAATTAGGCGTATTGTAAGCAGGGCAATAAACCAAATGATTATCGCTGGTTTTGTCGTCCTGCTTTTTAATATGGGCAGGCCAACTAGACTCACCATCCAACAAATGAATATGCCAAAGCTCCTCGGCTTTTACAGATGGCAAAGTATTGGGGTGATTGTAGGGAACGTCTCGCCCAAATAAATCTGGCAGAACGCCGTTAGCTTTGTAATGGCGAAAGTCATCCTCCAGACACTTAAGCTCTTCCGGCTCAAGTTGTCTTCTGATCAAATCTGTTTTGAATACTCTTATCACTCAGAGAAGCGCCCTAAGTCAGCTTGGGAGGCATTTGCAATCAATTCCGCACCTTCGGCAGCTATCGCATCCAGACGAGCGCGAGATGGGCGAAAACGGCTACGCCCTTCGGGATAAGCCTGCTCGATCATATTAACCATGTGCTGATACACCTCAGCTGGAACAATGTAGCCAGCAGTCCGGTTATTGGACAAAACGGCTACTGGCTCATTTTTAAAGTAGCTAGCGGGGCTTTTGCGCAAGTCTGTAATAGATACAGTCTGCTCGGCATAGATTGGGCTGGTACTCATAGGGCGACCCTCAAAATGTACACAATTATGTACATCTTAATGTACAACCATGAACACAGCAAGCACCTTTGGAAAAATGACTAAAAACGCGCCAATTTCATATTCGCGAAGGCTCAAAGCGGCAATGCACTTGACTTCGAGGGTTGGGTTCCGCAGGATAATACAGTATCCCTTTCATGGATGTGGATGACGCAATGACTCTCAGAACGCTAATAATTCTAATTCTATTACCGGTTTTCACTCAGCCAGCATATGCAGAAGACCTTTTTTCATGTGGTGTCATGCCGAGTGCTGTTACTGAAGTAAATCGAGATGTAAAGTCTGACATTTCCGTAAGTGTCGGCTCTATTGGAAAAGCCCGCGCGGTCAATGTTGGAGCAAAAACAGAAATAGAAGCTCAGAATTTGTTTTCAAAATACCCGGATGTTGATCGAATACTCACCCTACAGATGATGTCCTCAACCTATTGCACAATGCTTCGCTCAAGCAAGATTTCCGATTCTGAGAAGCTAGACAGGTGGGAACGATTTCAGGACAAAATTCTTGCCCTGAAGTCCCCCTCAGCTTCGTCAGTAAGCTCGGTAGGGATTTCTACCTCATCAGTGAAAAGTAATACTAGCACCCCAAAAACAGAAGATGAATGGGTCGACACTCGCAATGCTGATCCGACTCCCCAAGATACTCTTACAGTGGCAACGGAGGATCTTATTGGAGATTTTTCAAAACCGTATTGTGGTACCCACAAAGGAAATATCCAGCAATGCAATATGACGAAAGAGTCGTGCGATGCAAACAAGATTTTTGGATGCAATTTACGACCAGAGACATTCTTCTGTTACGCGCAACAAGAAATTGGGAAGCCAAAAGTGCTTAACTGCTCTTATGCGCAGAAAACATGCACTGAGGATTTTAATCTTTCTGTAACAGTCAGGAACATGTATAAAAAACAAATCAGATTTTCTTACGGCTGCTTCGAGATTCGCCCACCACGCCTCCAATGACAAATAGCCTTTGGTAGGCATCAACAGACTAATCAAAACTTGGCGTGGATAAAGTTCAATAACGGAAGGGCAGGAACCAGTAAAAACTCTTTGTGCCTACCAAACGTCTAGCTACGTCTAAAATAGGCCTGTTCATGTAGAACGCCAACTTTAGATAAATACTATAACCGCTCTCAACCGCATATTCGCGTCTAACCAATCGAAATCGAGCAAACTTCCAAGCCAACCAAGCGAAGTGCTTCACCTAGATACAAGCGAACCTCCAAACCAACCAAGCGAAGCATTTCGCTTAAATACAAGCAAACCTCCAAGCCAACCAAGCGAAGTCTTTCGCCTGAATACAAGCGAACTTCAACCAAACTACAACCAAATACTTCCTCCCCCAACACGCTTGATCAAAGTATCCGTTAGTTAAAACTCACGATTATTTCTATATTAGGCACTCATTGGTATTCAAAAAATATAATTATTTACTGCAATTTATAATTTTTTACTCATCCTAAAATTCAAGCGAACTTCAAGCGAACTCATCCCAACCGGCAAGCGAACTCCAACAGAGCTCATCCTAACATTGACTAAAATATTCACATTTCATCGCTTTAAACAGCCATTTTCTTCAAGTTTCCACCAAGCGAAATATTAAAAAATCACTTGACGAGTTAAGCGAACTCAGTTGTAAAGTCCGTATCCAGTGATGACTACTGGAGACACATCATGAATAACCAAATACAACCGAAAGCACTTACTGAGATTGAAGCCTCGCAATACATAGGCATGAGCAGATCATTTTTGGCTCAGTCGCGTATGGATGGCAACCGCGATAATCGCACCCCTGCCCCGCCCTTCATTAAGATTGGTCGATCAGTTCGCTACCTTCGCGAAGATCTAGATCGTTGGCTTGATAACTTCATGAAGCTTGAACACTTGGGGCAATGCTAAATGCTCGCGAGGTTTGGGATTGAAAAAGCCTTAGAGCTAACTGACCAGTTTGGTACTCACGAATGCAAACTGTATCGAGCACGCATTTTTAAAGCTCACGAGTTTTTGGCTAAGAACCTAGCTAAGTATTACGCTAGCACAGCTATTGCAAAAGGTTACGTTGAAGCAAACCTTGAGCTAGGGCGATTTCATCAAAGACTGATCCTTGGTGAAAAGTTTGAAGGGCTTTATATAGATTCGCCAGATGAAGATATTAAACAATACGCAGACCGCAAAGCATTGGGTATTGATGGACTATTTCATCGCCATGCGAAACGGGTAGGCATACAAAGAGCCACCAAAATAATTATTAAGAAAGTGGAAAGTTACGGCCTAACGTTTCCCTTAACCAATCCCGAAAAAGCTACTGCTGAAGATTATGCAGGCGCTATAGCCCGCTGCTCAGATCCTACATGGTGGCGCAGGCAAATACGCAAGCAACAAGATCTTATTATTGAACACGTAATAATTCAGATTGGTGGCGTTAACCGCTATGCCGGTATTTACGCAAGCAATATCACTGTTAACCGTAAACAAAAGCAGTGGCAACGCAATACGGCCATTTTAGCTGCGTTAGAAGCCGAGAATGACTTAGGGCAAGTATTCAATTTATTAGACCTCGCCAAGCGCGGCGTATCTAATCCTGTAAATCGCCGCCACGAGTTAATGACTCGCCTTGCAGGTTGCGAGGGCTATGCAAAAGAGAACGGTGACCGCGGAGTTTTTATCACGCTGACAGCCCCATCTAAATATCACAAACAATTATCCCAACCCTGCATACCCAATCCAAAGTATGAAGGTGCAAGCCCCAGAGATACTCAAGAATATTTCAACAACGCTTGGGCGTTAATTAGAGCGAACCTAAACCATCGAGGCATTCAGCCGTATGGCTTTCGCGTAGTCGAGCCTCATCACGATGGCACACCTCATTGGCACCTACTGTTATTTATGAAGCCTAGCGAACTAGCAATCGTTATTGAGGTTATCCGTAAATACTCATTGGCTGAATCACCTGATGAAGCCGGCGCACAACTTAGAAGAGTTAAAGTTGAAGAGATTGACCCCAAGAAGGGGTCAGCAGTTGGCTATATCGCTAAATACATAGCCAAAAATATTGATGGCGAACACGTAGGTGCAGATCACTACGGATTTGATGCAGTTGAGAGCGCTACCCGCATTAGAGCTTGGGCGTCTAACTGGAGCATTCGCCAATTCCAACCTATTGGAGGCCCGAGTGTAACCGCATGGCGTTTGGTGCGCGGATTTGCAACCACAGAAGCCGCAGAACAAACATTAGAAAGAATTGGAAGCGAACACTTAAAAGGTTTAGTTGAAGCAGCAGATAAAGGTGACTGGCACGCATTTATAAAATTGTCTGGCGGTGCAACTGCGCCTCGTAAAGAACAACCTCTACGTGCATCACATGTGAAAAAAGAAACACCTAATAAATATGGCGAAGCGATCAAGAAAATAATCGGGTTTTGTTTTAAAGGTATCGAGCAAATCGTTACGAAAATTCGCGTTTGGACTTTGCGCCCTGCTGACACTGCGCGAGAAGTTATTAAATTCCAGAAGGCTTTTGTTTTAGGTGGCGCGAATGCGCCGCCCTTGGAGTTCTGTCAATAACTGTAGACAGCTGTACTCACGAAGAAAAATCTACTTTAATACTGTTTACAAAAAAATAATTTGGATCAAGAACAGACAATTTTATGTCATCAAATAGTACTAAGTTTCGACCACTTCCAAATGAGCTTGAAAAGCGAATACCATCGGCTTTAGTAATATTTTTTAAAAATTCACAAATATATTGAGTTGGGACATACTCTAAATGCGATTTATGCGGTAAAACTGGTTTTGATAGATCATCTGAAAACAGTTCCAGCAATCCTAAATATTTAAGGACAAGCTTAATCTCATCTTCTTCAAACTTGAGAACTGAGCCTTTCAATTTTGGAGCAGTCAAATCAGTAATCCTAAGATCGCTAACAACTTTGAATTTAGATACCCAAACCTTTGAACCAATACTAGGTCGAACTTCACTAACAGCTGTTTCAAGATTATCAGCCACGTATAGATAAGATATACCAGAAGGATTAGCGCGCCCACCTGTAGATATGTCTTTAGGCGGACGCCCCATTTTTCCAGCGGTTAAATCATCATCCGAGATTCGAGCTCGATACAAAATATCTCCCGCAGGTATCACCATATCCATTTGGGCAGCCAACGCTGCAAACAGGTCAAACTCGTCGCTTCCTCCTGACACAGAGAATAAAGCCTGAAACGCATTATTTTGCGGAAAATATCTGTTCCGAAAAATTAACTCTTCCTTAAAATTTTTCCATGATTCATTGTTGTTAATCACATCATCAGGTAACCGATATTTTTGACTATTAAACGCAGTACCGAGCAAAATGTCCCACAACTTTTCAGGATCATTTACTTTACTACTTAATATCCTAAACTCGCGTGCGAACAAAACATGCGGAGGCTCTCCATGAGGATCAACAATAAATGTATCTTTCGTTAGCTCAAACAGGTCTGTTAATGCATCAGGCGAAACAGTAGCAACGTTCTCACTTCGACAAAAATCGCAACGTCCCATTTCACTCAGAAATATAACTCGTTCGATAACGGCAAAGTCTGAAAAGCAATTTTGACAGACCTTACTCACCACCTTTCTCCTGAATTAAATAATCACATACAGTTTCAATATGATGCTTTATTGAAATTTTTTTAATTTGCCCCAATCCAGGAAAATGGTTTAACTCATGAATTCTTTCAAACTCTTTTATTCCAGATGTATGATTAAAAACATTATCCTTAGAGCGAAAATCGCTCATTAATTTTCCAAGAGCATCTAAAAACTTACCTTGAGGGTTAGTCGGTGTGTCATCTGAATATGACGAATAATGCCGAACATACATTTCATCAAATTCATCTTTGTTTATGTAGGACATATGTATAGTAACAACATATGCAGGCCCACCACCCTCTACGTATTCTCTTGGAAGGATAGTGTAATCACCAAAACCTTTAACATTTGAGGATTGACTATATGTCGCATGAAGGTAAGAAAATGGTGACTCGATTTCATAATCAGAATTTCTAATTTTCTTTTTGAAAGAATCTTCATAAATTATTACGTCTTTTAACTTACTAAAAGCTAGTGGGTTTGTCTTAGAGTGCTCCACTATAGTAAAGACTGCTTTTTTTGAAAGAGTTATTAATTCTTTATCTACGCCACCATAAGCCAGAATCGCAAACTCCTTATCCGAAACTGAGAAATCTTCTAAATTGATAGACTTCGCATCTTTTACGATAATACAAGGAATTATCCTAATATCTTCATTCTTCCAAAGTTCAGGAACTAACACTGTTGGGTTTGCAGCAAAATCCCCTACAGAGGGATTCAGAATTACGATAGGGATTATTTGTTGATCGTTTAGCTCCTTTATTGTTTTTATTAACGGAGCTGTGTTCAATCTAATAGGTTCAATAATTGGCAGAAAGTTAGTTGAGTTAACACACGGCTCTTTTATCAACTCGCGAAGGGCAATAAGCTCAAATTGTTTGCTTCTTAAGATGGGACAGTACATGGAATTTCCTTATCCTTTAAAAAATTTGTGAGAGACGTAATTTCTGTTGAACTAAATTGGTAACTTACGGCTGCATTCTTTAGAGAAACCGGTAAAGCATCTAAAAAAGCCCCATTTAACGGCCTATATTTTTTCAGAACTTTCAAGTAGCAAGAAGCTAAAAGCTCTTCTGGTGCATTTGCAACCACATCAAAGCAAGCTGAAAAAATCTTTCCATTAGCTACATTTGGAGATGAACCAGTTAATAAGCATGTAAGCGCCATATATTCATCCTTTCGCAAAGACTTAAATAACATATCTCTGTCTAAAGGAGTTTGCCGGAGAGTCGCCTTTCTTTTGGTCTTGAAATAATTGTTTTTATTGAGCGTTAATACACCGACATTAGGCGGTGCAATATTCAAAACAGGCTCGAAATGGCTGTCGGAACACACCACATAAACTTCATCAAAGAGCCTTACGTAATCCTGCAACTGCGTATCAAGCCGATTTAAAGAATCGAACTCAGTCTTTATCTCATAACAGGTCGATTTGCCATTGAGGATAACGCAATCAGCTTTACTCTTACCAACACGGAACTCAGTCAACATCGTTGCAGTTTTAGCAGAATGACGGCCTATGAGGTGCCTGAGGATTAAATAATTTTTAAAAAAATATTCAGCCCTGTAATTTTCAGAAAGGCCGTCATATACAGAGTCATAAAATGCGCCAAGAGACTCAAAAGGTTTACCAAAGTATTCGGCCGATACCTTTTTGACAAAAGCAAAGTCCCCCTTAGCAACTGCACTTAATTGTGCACTACTAAAGACCTTTGCAGCTGTCTTGATAGAGATATCTCTCAACAGTACATCCCCATAAACTGTCTGTGTTCGCCGAATCAGCGTGAAGA
>JAGKXD010000096.1 GCA_021151525.1 Cellvibrionaceae bacterium
CCCCCTTTTCAAGGGAGGGGTTGGGAGGGGGGTTTAAGCATCAGGGCAAACGTATTCAACCACTTCCAAATCAAAACCTGACAAGGCGGAGTAGCGCATAGGTGCAGACATCACACGCATTTTACGCACGCCCAAATCGCGCAGGATTTGCGAGCCGGTGCCAACTTGTTTGTACAACACTTCCGGGCTGCGGCGCTGTTGTTTGCCACTCAACAACCAATCAATACTTTCTTCAACTTCGCTAGTAGACTCGTCATGGCAAATCAGCAGCACAATGCCTTTGCCTTCATCATGCACACGCTTAAGTGCTTGCTGATAAGTCCAGCCTATACCACCGGCAATCGAGGGGCGCTGCAAGCTTAGGATGTCGCGCGCCAAATCCATTACGTGTACGCGAACCAAGGTTGGCTCAGCGGTAATTTCACCCTTCACCATCACAAAATGCAGATCGCCACGCGCCAAATCTTTGTAGGTGTGCAGGTCAAATTCACCGTATTGGGTATCCACTTTACGGGTATTGATGCAGGCTACCGTTTTCTCTTTGGTGGCGCGATAGTGAATCAGGTCGGCAATGGTACCGATTTTTAAGCCATGTTGCTCGGCAAATTGCTCAAGATCTGGCCGGCGCGCCATGGTCCCATCGGGGTTCATCACCTCAACAATCACCGCTGCCGGCTCGAAACCAGCCAAACGTGCGAGGTCACAACCGGCTTCAGTGTGGCCAGCACGGCTCATGACACCACCGGGTTGACTCATCAACGGAAAGATGTGACCGGGTTGAACAATATCGCTCGCCTTAGCGTTTGCACGCACTGCTGCACGCACGGTCAAAGCGCGATCTGCCGCCGAAATACCCGTACTTACGCCTTCAGCCGCTTCAATAGAGACGGTGAAGTTGGTAGTGTGTTGCGATTTGTTGTCGCTCACCATCAAAGGTAAATCCAGCTGTTTACAGCGCTCTTGCGTGAGCGTCAAACAAATCAGGCCGCGGGCATGAGTCGCCATAAAGTTAATATCTTCAGGGCGCACTTGCTCGGCCACCATAATCAGGTCGCCTTCGTTCTCACGGTCTTCATCATCCATCAGGATAACCATTTTGCCGTGACGCATATCTTCAATCAGTTCTTCTATGGTGTTGAGCTGCATATTCAATCTCTATTTATTGAAACCGTGCTTCGCCAGAAACTCTAAAGTAATCCCACTCTGCCCTTCGCTCTCGGCTGCTTTTTCACCAAGCATCAAACGCTCTAAATAGCGTGCGAGAACATCAACTTCGAGGTTAACGCTTGAGCCAGCTTGGTAGCTGCCCATAATCGTTTCCTTAAGTGTATGCGGGACAATGTTTAATTCAAATTCAGCACCATCAACTTTGTTAACGGTAAGGCTGGTGCCGTCTAGGGTAATCGAACCTTTGTGGGCGATATATTTGGCGAGCGCTTTGGGAGCGCGAATGCGGAAGCGTTCGGAGCGGGCATCAGGATGACGACTTACCACTTCACCAACGCCATCCACATGACCGCTAACAATGTGGCCGCCTAAGCGGGTTTGCGGCGTGAGGGCTTTTTCCAAATTGACGCGCTGGCCGATCTTCCAGTTTGGGAGGCTGGTGTTGTCGAGGGTTTCACGCGACACATCGGCCCAGTAACCATCGCCCGGCAAATCCACAACCGTCAAGCAGACACCGTTGGTGGCAATTGAATCGCCCAAACGGACATCAGACAAGTCCAGACCATTGGTCTTTATGCGCAAACGCAAATCACCGTTTTTTGGCTGGAGCGCAACCACCTCGCCAATGGCTTCTATGATGCCGGTGAACATAATCCGCTTTCCTGTTAATTGAGCGCTAACAAATACAATGCAAAGTTTATAAGGCGATGACTGAAAATTCGAGCCAGCCTTTAACGGGCTTTGATCGAAAAACTTGATCTTTAAGCGATAAAGCTATTGGGCGCTACAGCTACTTTAATATTCAAATCAATCACTTTGGTGTGTGCGATAAGGTCGTGCAAGCAGCGTTTATCACTGCGGAAAACCAGCAATATATCCGCAAGGCGCAGCATCATACCAATCATGGGCACCACACCCAGCAACCATTGCGAGAAATAGCGCTGGGTAATCAAAGGGAAAAATGCGGGCTTGCGATTATCCAAAGTCACTATGGCAATACCCATGATTTTTTTGCCGATGGTTTGACCATATTGGTACAGCCAAAAACTGTGCAGCACAAAAAAATTGATCATGGGCCAAAAGGCTAAAACCATCCGTTGCGTATTGGACAGATCAGTTAACTTCTTCATCATTTCCGCCTCCATGACTTGCATATCGGGATTGGGAGCAGGAATCAAATCCCAAAAGCGCAGGAGAAACGAGAAGATAAGAAAAAACAAAAACAAGTCGACTGCGACTGCGAGCAAACGCTTGCCATAAGACGCGGTGTTATCAACATCATTGCCAGATGTTGGCCGAAAACCATTGGGTTGTTGATCGTTCAAAAGCTGTACCTATGTAGCTGGGAGCGAGCAATGCAGCTCGCCGCGCTTCACTAATATTCAGTATCGGGAGTGGCGGTAATGCGCCAATCGGTGCCCAGGGCACGCATATCGCTAATTTTAAGCGGTAAGGCCGAGGACATGGTGGTTAAGGGTAAATCAAATAAGGGGCGCGCGCTGCTGCCCAGTAATTTGGGTGCCATATAAATAATGACTTCATCCACGAGACCGCGACGTAAGAAGCTGGCCGACAAGGTTGCTCCCGCTTCTACCAAGACCTCATTGCATTGACGCTTGGCCAGCTCAGTCAAAAGCGCGTTGATATTAACGCGGCCTCCGCCGTCGATAGAAGAGTTTGTGGGGAGCGCAATAAATTCCACGTGCGCTGGCCACCCACTCAACTTTTCAGGTTCGGCCGAGCCATTGTGAGCGATCAAAATAGGCGTTTCCTGCACGAGGATTTTGGCTTTGCGACTTAAGCGCAGATTCGAATCCAGAATTACGCGCAAAGGCTGCTTGGCTGCGGCGGATTCGGCATCGGGCATTTCTAGCTCATCAACTCGCACCGTAAGTGATGAGTTGTCGATCAACACAGAATCAATACCAGTAATGATGGCACAACTGCGGGCGCGTAAACGCTGTACATCGCCACGGGCTTTTTTGCCGGTAACCCATTGGCTTTCGCCGCTGGCCATGGCGGTGCGGCCATCCAAGCTCATGCCCATTTTGCAGCGCACAAAGGGCAGCTTGCGCTCCATGCGCTTTATAAAACCTGGGTTGAGCGCACGAGCATCATCTTCTAATAAGGGGCCATCCACCTGTACCTCCGCATCGCGTAGGTAATCCAGTCCACGGCCTGCTACTAAAGGATTGGGATCTTCCATCGCATAGACAACGCGACTAACACCTGCATCAACCAAGGCGTGGCTACAGGGACCGGTTTTTCCGGTGTGATTGCAGGGTTCAAGGGTTACATAGGCCGTTGCACCGCGCGCTTGCTCACCAGCGGCAGCCAATGCATTGACCTCGGCATGGCCTTCTCCCGCGCGAATATGCCAGCCCTCGCCCACTACTTCGCCATTTTTAACCAGCACACAACCCACGCGCGGATTGGGCATGGTGGTGTAGCGGCCACGCTCCGCCAAACGGAGCGCTTGCGCCATAAAAGGGTAATCGGTTGACGTAATTGGCATTTTTAGAGCTTATCTGATTCTGGCTGTTGTTCGAGGCGGTCGATTTCCTGACGGAATTCGTTCAGGTCTTTAAAGCGGCGATAAACAGAAGCGAAGCGCACATAGGCGACTTCGTCGAGTTTCTGCAATTGCTCCATCACCTTCTCGCCAACCGCGATGGATTTTACTTCGCGCTCACCTGTAGCCTGCAAAAAGTGTTTGATGTGGTTGATGGAGGATTCAATAGCTTCAATGCTTACTGGACGTTTTTCCAAGGCGCGCAACAAACCGGCGCGCAGCTTGTTTTCATCAAAAGGTTCGCGCGTACCGTTTTGTTTGATGATGCGCGGCATCACCAATTCGGCAATTTCAAAGGTAGTGAAACGTTCGTGGCAAGAGAGGCATTCGCGGCGGCGGCGCACTTGATCGCCTTCGGCCACCAAGCGGGAATCGATAACCTTAGTATCTTCGGCACTACAGAAAGGACAATGCATGTGATCAGCCCACATAAAAACAAGTGGGCGCATCTTAGCACAAATACGATTCTAACGAAGTACGCTCGAGGCACCACTTAAATTGGAGTCCTCTGCTTTACATTTTAACGGAGCCCAATCTTTCACTTTAGGATTAAAGAAGCCGAGACGGTTATACACATAGTGAAGACTTCCGTCTTTTTCTAGCGAACGCAACCCCTTATTTAGCGAGGAGCGTAAGAGTTCGCCCAGTGGATGGCGCTTACTAATATAAAACTGCAAAGGCTCATTAAAGACAACTTTGAATCCCCTCAGCGGAACCAGCTTTACACCATACAAATCCTGCACCAGTGATTCATTTTGCGGAAAACTAATTAGCAAATAATCGCCCCGCTTTGCCGCCACCACACGAAACATATTGAGATAGGTTTGTGCCGTGTGTAAATCACTACCCAAACAATCAATAGCGTGTTTATCCAAAATCCAATTAGGATTGGATACAGCGCTAAAATGAATTAACTCAGATTCGTCCTTCACCGCCATAAGCGCGGCATTACTTGGCAAACCGTAAATACCTTTTACAAACTCGCCCGCTTTCAATAGAGGTTCAGATACCCAAAAATCATTGGGGTTGGCATCATTTCCCCAGGCCGCAAAACCGAGCATTGCGTAACGATGCTCTGCCAAATCACGAATCAATCGCGTATAAACTGGCCGACCCTCCAACGAAAATTCAGGATCAATTCCACCGCGCTTTAAGGCCTCGCACAACACTAAAAACTCTGCAATAACCTGATCATCAGCTCCATTAAACGGATATTCGTAAATACTGGGGCACTCACCGTTCTGCAGCGCGTTTTTAATATTTTGGATATGCTCAATATACATTCCCACGGGAACAAGTAATTTTTTTAAAGGCGTTTTGCTTGATACATTTTGGATAGGTGCACTGGAGAGTGACGCGGAGGATTTGGGTTCAGCTGTTGCAGCCTGAACAACAAAAATAAAGAGCAAGATGAGTATTGATAAAGCGCGCTGGCACCAATCCATTTGCTACCTCGATTATTTTTATAGATTTCATTGTTACTAGAATTTATCGAGTATAGCAGTATGCATGCGCCATCAATGCCTAAAGTAGACAAGGCCGAGCAGTTTTTTTGCTCGACCTTGTTTTTATTTCCATCAAATCAAATGTTATCGTTCACTCACAAAAAACATTAACTAAAGATTATTTAAGTAATCAATGAGGTTTTGTTTATTTGCAGAAGTGGCCGCATTGTAATTAGCTTTTGCTGTTGCAGCTTCGCCGTTGTGACGAGCAATTGCCGCATCAAAGCTCGTACTCGCACCATCGTGCATTAACGCATTAGTTGTTGCGCTACCCGAGCGCACATAAGCACTCAAACCTACACCCCAGAGCGGCGCAGTACGGAAATAACCTTCTCCTAAATCATGCAACAATACATCGGTGTAAGGATGAATCGTTTGATTGCTTAATTCAGGGAAGTTCGCATCTACACCTGTGGTTGCTGTCAGTTTATGGCAAGCCGCGCAACCCATAGTATTAAACAAATCGTGACCGGCATGAGTGGTTAAATTTGTACGCGGCGTTGGCACTGCTACTAATTTTATGTAAGTCGTTAATTGATCCAAGCGCTGATCAGAAATTTCTTGTGGACCAAAACCCATGAAGCTGCTGCCTACACCCATATCATCGTGCAAGGCTTTGGCAATTTGTTGGCGAATGGTGGCAGTTTGCGCGCGCCAACCGTAACGACCGATTTGTTGCACACCATTCACCGTGACATTGCTAACGCGGCCACCATTTTGGTTTGCCCACGCACGAATAGTTGCATCAGGAATTGCTTCAATTAAACCAAGACCAATTAATTTTGGTGGCACAACATCCTGACGTGCCTGCATGTTTCCAGTGGCATTTAATGAATGGCATTGCGTACACGAAGGTTGAATTGCGTTAGTCGCCATACCCGCCAATTCCGGCATGGGCAAATTACCATTCACGGCCTGTGGCCCTGGCATAAATTCTTCGATGTAATCACCGGTGGACATATTGCTGTGCAGCACCCGACGCCCCATCAACCAATCTGCAATATGGTTAGCACCAATATTGTAAGCATGTTGACTGTAAGCAAAACGCTGCTGTGCGCCACCGCTGGCAGATAATTGCGGAACTGTAATTGCACCGCCGAGCTGCGCAAAACTATCGTTGATATTCACCGGGCCAATCATAGGATCGCGATTGTTTACTACAAAGCCCTGACCTAAAACATAACGCATCGTTTGACCGTAATAATTGACGTTATCGCCCGTAATTTGTGCGCGATCAAAACTAATAGTGGTTTCAAATTCTATTTGCGCACCTTGCGCAAAAGGGCGATCAATATTTTGCCAGGGTTGCATTACTGTACGCCATTTTGTTGCGGTATTACGTTGTGCCTGAGTTGCATTACAACCCGCAACTGTAGAACCATCTGGCAACACAATATCCATCACAGCGCCATACATGAAGTTGGTTTCATCACCATAAATTTTATGGTAACGCCAGTTAGGTACTTGCTGATTACAATCTTTATTGTTGCCACCAGAATCAGACATAGCAGCAGGCACTGCACCCTGCAGGGTTACAACAACACAAGGTTGTGTTGTATTACATGCAGCTTGGCGTTGCGCAGCAGCTTCAGGGCGAGTGTAATCGCGCAATTCAACTGAACCAAAACGCGCAACCCAATATTCAATATTGAAATTATTAAAATCGTTAACACTTAATTCATGACGAACACGGAAACGCTCCGCATAAGTTGAAACCAACACACCATTTTCTAAACGTGTTGAAGCCGCAGGCCAATTGTTAGCAACTGAAGAAGTTGCCACACTCGATTGCGCTGATGCTGTTGAAGATGCAGCGGCAGATGTTGTAGCCGCAGAAGAAACTGCACTGCTAGATTTACTGGATGCTGTTGAACTTGCACCACCGGTCGCGCAAGGTGAACTGGTTACACCACCACCGGGAGCAACACTGCTGATAGTGGCAATACATTGGCCACTCGCATTGTCTTGCACTTTAAATTGCAGCGAATAATTTGTACCTGCACTTACGCTAAACGTATATTCATAACGCGAACCATTTTTAACAGCAGTGCGACAATCGCCATTCAAACATAAATAAACCCAATTTGCAGTTTGGTTTCCAACAGGATGATAAGCCAAACCGTTTGTTTGCAAACCAAACACATAAGTACCTGAGACTGAACTCGCCGCAGCAGAAGTTGCTGGCGATGAACTTGCAACAGATGCAACACTAGACGCAACACTTGATGCAGCTTGAGGTGTAGCAGTTACACGACTACTAACTTTTTCACCTGCAGCATTAACAGCCGCCACGGTAAAATCATAAGCAAAACCGTTAGATAAACCACTGACATTAATAGTAGTGGATGGCGTGGTTAAACTACTGCTTAACGTGCCAGTGGAAAAACCATAATTAATTCTATAACTCGTTGCATTCGCAATCGCATTCCAAGTTAAGGCAACACTGCCGTTACCTGCAGTCGCACTGACGGTTGGTGCTGTTGCAGGTGCTGTAACAGAGGATGATTGTGAAGACGCTGAAGATGCAGCGCTCGAACAAGCATAATTTAAATAAGTAGTATCTGTCGGGCCCGGCAACCAGTCCACGCGACTGTAATTACCTTGAATTCGAAATTTAAATTGATCACCCGCATCGCAATGCAAAGTAGAGGTATAAACATAACGCCAATAACCGTTGGCCAAACTAGTTTCAGTAGCACCGCTAATGGTTGTGTAAGTGTATGCACCATTTTCATAAGCACTTAACCACATGCCACCGGTTTTTCGTTCATTAAAGGTAAAATCCAAGACCACATTTCCCTGCGCATTTGTAGCAGAGGATATGCCAGTAGTTTGTGCAGAGGAATTCACAGCAACCAATAAACCTATAACAACAGCTCCAGCTAAAAGCGCTTTGGTAATGACATTACTCATCTTATTCGCCTCATCAAATAAATTATTTTTATGTAGCTTGATATTTCAACGATAGAAAAAGCGGCGCTAGCTTCAGTTATCCGAAGTAGCACCGTAAATATTACGCAGGGTAAAGCCTTACAAAATTTTTATGGCAACACGCATGAATTAGTGAAGGTTTTAGTTTGTGCGCCAGTAGTGTATTGACCAGGTGCAGCAGCTTGCTCCACTTTAAACTCAACGCTATAGCTTTGGCCTAAAACTGCAGACACTGTGCGACGGTAGTAACCGTTGGTTAAAGTTCCTGCACGGCAATCACCATTCACACACACGTAATTCCACGCCGCAGACCAACCTAAATTTTTGTGGTACACAGTCATATTCGTGTTATTAACGTAAGCAATACCAAAATCAGGGCATGAATTTGCAACCGATGAAGATGATGATGACTTACTGGAAGATGTTGAACTTGCTACCGATGATTTTGCAGAGCTGGCAACCGAGCTTGCAGCAGAACTGGTTGCACCAGAACCTGCACAAGGCGATGCAGTTAAACCCTGGCCGGGCAACACATTTGCTGCATCCGCAATACATTGGCTGGTTGCGTTATCTTGAATTTTGTATTGCAAGTTGTAAGTGGTATTTGGATTCACCGTAAATTTATATTCGTAACGGCTGCCATTTTTTACCGCTGCACGGCAATCGCCATTCAAACACAAATAAACCCACGTACCTGTTTGACCACCATTAACATGGTAAACAGTACCGTCTGTTTGCAAACCAAATACATAATTACCCGATGCAACTGATGAAGATGCTTTGCTCGATGAAGTTGCTACAACAGAACTACTTGTTGATGTTGCAGCTACGGATGATTTTGATGAGCTTGCTGGTGTTGAGCTAGCAGGCGCTGAACTAGTTGCCGTTGAACTGGTAGAACTTGCAGTACCACTGCCGGCTTGCGCATAAAATGTTTTGTTCATTTCAGCTTTAAAATTTGCCAGCACCGTTGCATCATCTTGAATGCTAGTCACACCCCAGTAACCAGAAGCACAGGAAGCAGAACCTGGCGCACAGTACCAACGACCTTGTGATTGCCAATCTGTGTTGATGTAAGACACAGCACGCAATTGATCTTTATTGTCATAAATCCATTGGAAATAATCTGCATAGAATGCATCCCACATAGCTTGGCCACTCGCAAAATTTTGCGTGTTAGCTCGGCCAGCGGTACAACTGTAGGTTTTATTTAACAAATCAAATGCTTGGGGTGCAGACTCAGCAATCATTGCCGGCTTGCCGTGGTTACGCGCAAAACTCACTAAAGTATTTTGTAAAGCGCGCGGCGTTGTATCAGGTACAGTCCAAGGTTTGGATGCATCCTGACAAGACCATTGATAAGTTAAATATTGGCTGCCTGCAAAATAAGAAATTGCAACCCAATCAACATAAGCATCACCTGGATACCAATCGGTGTAGTGTTGCATTGGATTTGGAGAAACTTGATAACCATAAGTTGAATCACCATCATCTGGATAAGTTGCCGCTTGCCACACAGTTGCAACGTTGGTTGCACCTAATTGTTTAATGCGAGTTGCAATCCAAATAAATGCACTTTTATAAAATGCAGTGTTATAGCAATTCCATGGACCATCAAATTCATAACCAATACGCAGATAAACCGGGCGACCGTCCGCTTTAAACGATTTGATCATACGATCCATTGCATAACGCCATTGATAGCTCAATGAACTTGGATCAGTTGGGTTGCCAACATCAGTATCTTGAGTGCCTGCAATTGCACGTAAAGGTTGGTTGCCGCAGTTAGCCCACTCGTCAGATAAATACAAACCTACAGCGAGCGCAACTTTTTTACCGTTGGCAAGATTGTCGTAGTCGCCCAAGGTTTCAGTGAAATTTACTTCACCGTTATTGTTATCAACTGGCGGGCCTTCAATACCACTCACATACATAGTTGCATCTGCTGGTGCACTGTTTGCGTGAGTTGCTTTTGGTAGAACCGAAACGTAGAGCGTTACACCGCCCGGTTTTGGCATGGTGGAGTGTGCGGGATTGGTTAATACATCCGTTTTATATTGACGCAAAGTCGTAGTGTCCTGCCCCATGATAAAAAGTACTTTATCATTGGCGGGCAAATTCACTGCTCCAGAATTAATGACTGCATGACTCGCGGACGAGCATAATCCGCTAACCAGCAATCCGGTAAGGTATAAAAGTTTTTTCATGGTGAGTTCCTGCAAATTTAGAGTTATGTAACAGGGGTTAGTTGTTGCCTTACTAGATTCAGTCTTATTTTTTCGAGTCTCAAGTTCGAGTTTGCTTGCAACGCAAACTCAAACCCGCATTTTTTCGCGATATTCTGTGGGAGTCATACCTACGTGTTTACGAAACAAGGTAAAGAAGGTCGATTTACTACAGAAACCCGCAGATTCATAAATTTCTTGAATACTTTTGTCCGACCATTCCTGTGATGACAGATGAGCCTTTACCGCCTCCAAACGATATTGGTTAATGAATTCGAAATAGTTTTGTTGGAACTCGCGGTTAATCAGATTGGAGAGTTGACGTACTGGCATAGCAAGTAAACGCGCAAGTCGCTCAATATTTAAATTAGGCTTTGCGTAGAGTGCTTCTGCTCGAATTCGTTGATCGAGTGCGAATTTTAACTCAGAAAGATTGGTGGCATCTGCAGTGAAACTATTTTCCGCCGGTGATTCCGCTATAGGTTCCTTTATATTTTTTAATTTTCTCGCATGCACCAAGCCCGCAAAGAAAACGAAATTCATCATCACCAAATTCAAAAATCCGGCGGAGTGCATAACAACTTGCTCAAACCACCAAGGAGCCCAGTTATAAAAAAATGGAGGCAATGTTTGTAAAACCCAGATAGCGACATAGCCCGCGGCAAAAAGCTTGAGCCAAACAAATTCCATATTTTCCAAACTGCAAAAGTGATTTTTTAATTGTTCAGAATAACGTTTAATAAACAACAGGCTTTTGATGCCGTAAATAACAGAAACAAAAAAGCCAATGACGCTAACCAACACAAACGGGCGCCAAAAAAAAGAGATCAGTAATTGGTTCCATATCAAGGGCAACACGATTACCAAGGCAAGCAAAAGCGCTAAAGGCAATAAATAAAAGCGGGAAAATTTATAGCGACCATAAGCCAAGGTCGTTATATAGCAATAAAGTAAAATACCCTGAATATAAAAAATCCCTGTCATTAGCGAAAAACCCATTTCGCCAAATAAATGACTTAGCAATCCCGCACCAAAAGGATTGTACAAAAAGAAAAAGCTAAGCTGCCCTACGCCAACAGAGCCAATAAATGCCATTAGTAAATAATGGCTGATGTGGCGATCTGAACGGCTGAGCAACAATCCACAAAAAATAATGGACTGAAAAATCAGCATGAAAATAATCAGATCATAAGCATTAAAATGCGGATCATTGAGGAACAATAGAAATTTCATGTGTGCATCCAATTATTATTGTGTTATTGGACATCCGTGAAATCCCTCTTCACCTGCCACCGTAGAAAAACATTGACAGGTTAACTGAGCAACATTAATGTTATCGTTAACAAATGTAAAAATCAAGTCCTGAAGTTTACCTTTTGTAAATACTATCTAAACTCAAACAATAGGTACGGGCAGTGCGTGATTGCCCAAGCTACGGACAAGCATATGTACAACCAAAATCAGCCCGTAGATGCTGCGTAATAACAACTAACAAAGGCACACTCATGCATAAACATCGCCCCCTACACTTGGTAACGGCACTGATCCTAAGCAGTTTATTCACGATTCATTCTTACGCAGAACCGCTAGTAATAAAATCCCAGTCTGTAGGTAATGACAACGACAAGTATGCTTTTGAAATGCTGCAACTTGCACTGAGTTACACTAACGGTAAGTACAAAATTACCAGCGATACAGCTAACGATAAAACGCTAGCACGCACCATGTCAGAAGTTGAAAGCGGGGACATCACGGTAATGTGGACAGCCACTGATCAAGAAAAGGAGGATCGTTTACTTCCGGTTCGTATTCCATTGTACAAAGGCTTGTTTGGTTATCGTATCTTTATTATCAATAAGGAAAATCAAGCAAAGTTCAATAACATTGAAACATTCAACGATCTTAAAAAATTAACCTTTGGACAAGGCACTGCGTGGGCAGATACCAAAATTCTTGAGGCCAATGGTTTGAACGTGGTGAAAACCATGAAGTACCCTAGCTTAATTTATATGGTCGATGGCGATCGTTTTGACGCGTTTCCGCGCGGCGTACACGAGCCTTGGGCAGAAGTTAAAAATTATCCAAAATTGAATTTAATGGTCGAGCCACATTTGATGTTGGTTTACAAAATGCCGTTTTATTTATTCGTAAACAAAAGTAATACCGCTCTCGCCAAAGATATAGAGGAAGGCTTTAACCTTTCCATTGCTGATGGAAGTTTTAATAAGCACTTCTACGCAAACCCTGCAGTACAAGAAGTTATTGAAAAAGCGAATATGCGAAATCGTAAGATTTTTGAATTAAAAAACCCTAGCCTTCCCACCAAAACGCCTGTTGATCGTTCTGAGCTTTGGCTGGATCTTAGTAAGTTTTAAACCACCCTACCCGCTCGCAAAATCCAATAGATCCCGTAGACAAATAAGAAGTCACGGGATTTTTTGTGTCATTTAGATAATCACAATCAAACACTGAATCCTATTTTTCATTGCCCACTTATCAGCCGATTAAGTTACCAAAATAAAAAGCCCAGCTGACGCTGGGCAATAGGAGTAACACACTAACGTTGACTATAACTTTCTGATTATCACCACTAGCACACCACACTTACACACACTTGCACAGAATACCTAAAGCACTTTTTCGTAAGCATCAGCTAAACCTGCTGCGCCTCCGTACCATGGTTTACCAGAGAAAAATACTGCATCGCCTGCGCGAAATATGCCTTTTGCACCAAGAGACATTTGCACACCTTTTGTGATAAAGAAATAAGTGATTTTTGGATTTGCTGCAGCAATGGCCTTAGCTTGATCAATCGTTAAACCTGAATCGCGACGAACTTCATTAGCCCAATCAGCACCGCCATATTGAGCTACATCAGCCACGCGAGTAAAACTTGCCGCAGCAGATTTGGTTGAGCTCGCTACAGAGCTAGCGCTGCTTTTTGCACTACTCAGACTGCTGCTACTTTTTGCGCTGGATTTAACTTCACTGGATTTACTTGACGCAATTCCAACAGTGCCCGTACTGGATGAAGCTTTTGAGCTCGACACTGACGAAACAGGTTTTACTTCAACAGAAGAACTTGCCTTTGAGCTCGCAACCAAAGAGCTCGCTTTTGAACTTGCAATTGAAGAACTCGCTTTTGAGCTCGCTAACGATGAACTAATTTTTGAACTTGCAATTGAAGAGCTCGCTTTTGAACTAACACTGGAAGATGTAGCAACAGGTGCAGCCGCGTAAAAATTCGCAATTTGTGGCGCTGTAAGACTAATAGCATAACGCGCATCTGCTCCACTCGTTGCATCAGTGCGACTAACGCCGCAAGGGACGCCTTTGCAGGTTAAATCAGGACTGGAAAATTTATAAATTTTCCCCGTCCAATAATCCACATTGAATTCTGATTGATAAGCCATGATGGTTGTAAATTGATTCACCACCCCATAACCCAAGGCGTAAGGAAAAGTACCGCCGCTGCCATCTTGTTTACGTGAATGCTTTAAACCCATGTTGTGACCCAACTCGTGCGCCGTAACAAAATCACCACATGAATTGAACGCAATATGGGAGTACATGTAATTTTTAATGCCGGGATTTGAAAAATCACCGTTTGTGCTTTGGCCGCCAATCCACGCTAAACCGCAACTACCTTGCACAGATTTAAACTGACGATAAAGGATAACCATGTCAGCTTTAGCTTGTTCACGCGCAGCAGCAACGCCTGCAAATGCAGGGTCTTTTGCATAGGTAATATCGTTCAACGCAGTTTCTGCGGTGTTGTCATCCGTGTAATTAACCATCAAGGTTTTTACAAGGCGCAATTCAATATTGAGATTGCTGTCTTTATAAATTTGATTGGTAACTTGAAACATTTGGTTGATACGTGTGGTTGGATCACCACCGTAGGCGTCAGAAGTACCATTGGTATACACAACAAGTACATCAATCACTGCATTTGCAGCAAAAACGCTAGACGTAAAAAGCATCGAAGCGAAGCTAACTGCGATTAATGCATAGCTTTTAATTAATGATTTCATGGATTATTTCTCTGTTGACTTTACTAAAAACCTTCCATGATTCACGAAGCAGTGCGCGCATCCTTTAAAGCCAAAAACCTCGAGTTATGTTTTCATTCGTTCGACCTCTGCTTCGAATCACTTAGTTAACGAGCTTCAGTAACATCAAGAAAATCTTTTGCACCTGGATTTGACAACTCAACTTCCGCAGGATTTTTGTAGAGCCATCCCAAACCATCTGTTGACTCCATGGTGTAGCTGCCCTCTGGCGTAGTAATCGTTGCAAAAATAGAGTGTTCACCATAGGTCATCACAACCGGATAGTCAGTGCCATAGCCTTCTAAATGCCCGCTCCACGAGTAATCCCCGTTGGGGTTTTTAGTGGTTGACTCAACATTTGCGACAACGCTTTGACCATTCAACATGGGCAATTGAATTTGCTGCCCCATAAGCGGCAATTGCGCTGGGTGTTGCTCTAATTGAACAATGGCGTAATTGGAAATTTTTTCGCTCAATGGGATTTTTGGCGTTGCTGCTTTTACATCACCCATTTGCCAAGACTTCAAATCAGCTGTGGTGGGAATCATTTTTGAGGCAGCAAGCTGAGGTGTTTGAATAACCGGAGAGCTTGGCATTTCTGCCTTTGCGTGCATCATCGGTTTTGCAGGCTGTGCAACTGGAATGGACTCAGCAGTCCACATATGTGCGCCTTTGGCAGTTTGCGGTAGTTGAACCAGTAACATGCTTGCACAGGCGATACCGGCCAGCACGACTATCGCGATAATTTTTTGTTTGTCGCTCAACTTGTAAAGCTGCATAGTGGCCTCGTACAGAAATAGATTGGTCTGTACAAAAATAGATCACCATTGAGCCTTACACTATTTATATTTCAGTTTTAGCGAAGAAAATCTAAATTTTTATTTATTAGCTATTTTCGGTTCTAATGAGAAATAACTTATCCAACATGAATGA
>JAGKXD010000097.1 GCA_021151525.1 Cellvibrionaceae bacterium
GTCCCGCGGTAAGAGTCGCTCTCTTCATAAATAATGGAATTGAACTGTCCTTCGCTGCGAATGCTCGCCAGCAAAAAGGGGAATTCTGTAGTGGTGACTTTAGTAGGAGCAGTGCTAACTAAAAATTTCGCTTTGCCGCTTGGGGTATTGAATTCAGGCTGATCGAGCAAGCGCTTTTGAATCGTAAACTCCTGTTTGGTTTCAGCAATATCTTTTAGCTCGCTCATGCCCGGAACTGTAGCCGCAATTGCTGCACGAATCGTATTGTGCTGTTTGAATTGTGAAAAATCGACTGGGCTATTAGGCAAAAGCGCTTGTGCAAAATCACACAGAATTTGTACTTCGGGCCGCACATTGGCGAGGCGAGTGATTCCTCCATCGCTCAAGCGCACAAAGTTAAACATGGACTCTTGTGTAGTGGGTTGCCATTCTTCATCGCGTGCGCTTACGGGCAAAATTAAGGCTTCGCTCGTTTCCATGCCGACTACATGGCCACGGTTGAGAGTTGTGGTTAAAAATGTTTTAAAACCAATCTTGTCCAGAGCTTGTTGAGCCCAATCGCTATAAGGTGTCGCGGAAAATAAATTGCCACCCATTAAGAGCGCTACATCAATTTTTTTGTCGTGGGCTGCTTGTAAACAGGCGAGGGTATCCATGCCCTTTTCGCACGGGAGTTGGACGTTAAATGTTTTTTCAATTTGGCTAAATACATCTTCTGCCAGTACGGGTTTTACGCCAACAGTGCCTATGCCTTGTACATTACTGTGGCCACGCAGCGGTAGCAAACCTGCTGCGGGTTTGCCAATCATGCCACGCAACAATGCAAGGTTGCTAATTGCTTCAACATTTTCTACGCCGTGTTTATGGTGCGTAATTCCCATGCCCCAAGCAAAAACGGCATTGTTAGATTTTGCATAGGCATTAGCGATTGCGCGAATATGTGATTCTTCTACCGCGGTGTGCGCAACAATTTCTGTCCAACTGGTTTGATCAATATCCTGTGCGAAACTTTCAAAGTTTTCGGTGTGCAGCGTAATATATTCTTGGTTAATAGCATTAGATTCGAGTAAGGCTTTCGCTATACCTTTTAATAAAAATAAATCGCTCCCAATTTTAGGTTGCACATATTCCGATGCAATCCAGGTTCCGCCACTCAACATAGATTTTGCGCTTTTAGGAACAGCAAAGCGCACTAAGCCAGGTTCTTTCGCAGGATTAATGACAATCACTTGCCCGCCGCGCTCACGGCAATTTTTTAATTGATGTACAAAGCGCGGGTGATTTGAAGAAGGGTTGGCACCAATCACAAAAATGCAATCGCTTTTGCCCAATTCCTCAAGTGAAATAGTAGCAGTACCAGAACCAATCGCATTTTGTAAGCCAACACCTGTTGCTTGATGGCAGTAATAAGAACAGTTATTGACGTTGTTAGTGCCGTAAATTCTCGCTAATAATTGCAACACAAATCCGGCTTCGTTGGAGGACCGGCCCGATGTATAAAAAAAACTGCGCTCAGGTTTTGTGGCAGAAAATCGCGCGGCCATTAATTCAATGGCATCTTTCCATTCAATAGGTTCGTATTTATTAAGGTATAGAGAACTTTTTTGGGGCCGCCGCCGACAATCTTAATAACGTCGGTAGGCGTGGATTCTTGATTGGACATAAACAGAGTTCATTTGGTTAAAAACATCGGGCGAGGGTAGGGGCAAATCCGGCAATATGCAAGGGCATAAATCTTATCACTTAAATAAGAATCCCGAGGCTTTTGTCGACATAAAATTGCGGTAGAATCGACATAATATTGATAGTCTATAGAATAATTTGAGGGCTATGCACTGCTTATGGAATGAGTTTTGTTATTCACATTGCTCGGTGTGTTTATGGTGTTAATCCACAATGTCGATTGCCATTTAGGTGGCCGCACTGAATCGGTTACCCCTGTCTGATGTTTTTCGATTCATCATCTTCATTGCTGTGGCATTTAGGTATGAAGGTCGCCAGTTTATTCCTTACTAAAATCAGCGAAATACTTTAGTCTTTATTATTCAGCTGATGCTATTAAGCATAACTTCAGGAACTTGGTTTAAGATAAAATTCTATTAATGCGTATTTTTACAACATCTATAACGCAACAGATAAAGGATTCGTATGGCATATCTCTTTGGCTCAATATTTCGTATTACCCTCATAAGTCTATTAGTTTGCAATTGCTACTGGGCGTACGCTGCTGATTTACAACCCGCTATATCAGCGTTTAACGAACAACATTTTGCGCAAGCAAAATCTTTGTTTGATGCAGCTGCAAAAGACCCCACCACCAAAAATGATGCACTTTATTATTTAGGGCGCATAGCATTCGAAGAGAACGATGCTGAAACCGCTAAAGATTATTTGGAGCAGTCGGTTGCCCTAGAGCCCAACTCATCCGATGAATATTATTGGTTGGGGCGCGCTTATGGTGAGCTTGCGCAAAAAGCTAATATTCTTAAGCAAGCCTCTTACGCATCTAGCGTTCATAAGTATTTTCAGTTGGCTGCAGATAAAGATCCCAAAAATATTGCAGCGCAACGTGGGCTTTTTGCATTTTATATTATGGCTCCCGGATTTATGGGGGGCGGCATTGATAAAGCGGAAAAAACCTTAAGTGATATTCGAAAGTTATCGCCAATTGATGCTGATATTAAGCAATTAGATCTCTATGGAAAAAAGGAAGAGTCAGATAAAGGCTTGGCTCAGGCTAAGTTTTTAGTGGCTACTTATCCCACATCAGCAGAGGCTTTATTTTCTGCGGCACATACGTTTCGTAATCAGAAAAAACTAGAGGAAGCTATTGGCGCTTTTGAAGTTGCCTCAAAACTTGCAGTGACGCCGCAGAATCGTATGTTTGTTGAAAATTCTATTTTTCAGTTTGGTGAAACCTGCCAATGGGCCAATCTTCGTGTGAGTGATGGAATTGCAAGCGTAGAAAAATTTATTGCCATGAAAGCTGACGCTAAAAATGCAGAACTAAATTGGCCGCGCTGGACCTTAGCAAAACTTTATTACCAAAAAGGCGATATGGAGAAATATAAAAGTCTACGCAAGCAGCTTGATCCTGATTTTATAAAGCAGAAGTCGATGAAGGAAGATATTGAAAGATTTGATAAGCAAGACAAAAAATCCTAGCCAATAAGACACAAATAAAAAGGGGTTAGCTGTTGCCAGCTAACCCCTTTTTATTTGTGCTTAGTGTTTAACGAATAATCGCATCAATTTTTGCGATGTCTTCAGCACTAAATTTAAGATTGTTTAATGCAGCCACAGAATCTTCAATTTGCGCTGGGCGGCTGGCGCCAATCAAACAAGTGGTCACTGCCTCGTTGTGCAATGTCCAAGCGATTGCCATTTGCGCCAAAGATTGTCCACGCGCTTCGGCAATTGCATTTAATTGCTGAACTTTTTGCAATTTTTCAGGCGTGATGTCTTTGTTGTTTAAATAAATCAATTCAGGACGCGCTGCGCGTGAATCGGCAGGAATTCCATTGAGGTATTTATTGGTCAATACACCTTGGGCCAATGGAGAGAATACAATTGAACCTACACCCTCTTCTTTCAGCACATCGGTCAAGCCATCTTCAATCCAACGATCAAACATGTTGTAACGTGGTTGATGAATTAACAATGGTGTACCCAGTGATTTCAAAATCTCCACCGCTTGTTTAGTTTGTGCTGGTTGATAATTTGAAATGCCAACGTAAAGCGCGCGACCAGAACGAACGATGTAATCCAGCGCTTGCATGGTTTCTTCGATGGGTGTTTCTGGGTCCATGCAGTGGTGATAAAACACATCAAAATATTCCAGGCCAGTGCGCTTTAAACTTTGGTCACAGCTGGATACTAAATATTTGCGTGAACCGCCAATGCCGAAAGGACCTGGCCACATATCGTAACCAGCCTTGCTGCTGATAAATAATTCATCGCGGTAATGTGCAAAATCTTGTTTGTGAATAGTGCCGTAAGTGCTTTCTGCAGAACCGAAATTGGGGCCGTAATTGTTGGCCAAATCAAAATGGTTGATGCCTAAATCAAATGCTTTGCGTAACATGGCGCGCGCGTTTGCAACAGAATCCACCGCACCAAAGTTTTGCCATAAGCCGAGCGATAAGCGTGATAATTGCACACCGCTTCTTCCGCAGCGTTTGTATTTCATGGTTTTGTAGCGCTCTGGATTAGCTACATAAAGTGGATTTGGCTCATGGGTAATCATTGGAGGCCTCTTGGGTAATTGTTTTGGCTTTGTCGTGGAGAAGAAAGGACAGCATTCTAGCCGATGCCAATAGGTGCGCGTATAGGCTTATTGTAAAGAAGCGTCTTATTTTTTTAGGCAAGTGTTTTGCTGATCGAGTGATTGAATTTATGGTTAACTTGACCATGTGCTTATAGGGCGAGCAATGAAAATAGTGGTGGTTTTTCCAACCTCGACGGAGGCGCAATTCTTTTCGCATCCACAAGTCACAACAGCACTTTGTGGTGTGGGTTTATCCGCAACGGCTTACAACACGGGCAAGCTGATTGCACAGCACAAACCTGACTGGTTGATTATGGCCGGCATTGCCGGTGTTTATCCGCATTCGTTATTTAAGATTGGCGATGTCGTTTTGGTTGGGCGCGAGTGTGAGGCTGATTTGGGGTTTTTTACACCGAGTGGTTTTACGCATCTGGCAGATTTAGATTTGGAAATGGATTTTAGCAGGCACAAATACTGGGATTGTCCTCATCTGTCTGAGGATGCAGTTCTTCCAATCGCGAAAAGCAACGCTATGAATGCCGCTATGGCCCCGTTCATTAGGACTGATAATGTGGATATTGAAAACATGGAGGGAGCCGCTTTCTTTCAGGTGTGCTTAGCTGAACAGCAAAAGTTTTTAGAGGTGCGCAGTATTTCTAATCTCGTAAAAATTGGCGATGACGATTGGGATATGGAAGGGTCGATTCGTGCCTTGACGGTGGGATTGCACAAGGTGGTTGATTATTTGCTTGCTTCAAAAAATTAGGGCAACTGCGCGGGCGCTTAAAATGAAAAGGCCGCTTGCGCGGCCTTAGTGCAGATATTGTCCGTAAACTCTGTAGTAGTCAGTGCTCCGGTCCGTCTCTATCCCTGTTAACCCCTTGGGTTTATTCCTTTAGCCATTCATCCGTCGTCAATCCATTCTTGGCCATTCCTGAATCTCCTGACTTTCTCCTTTAAGGGGACGCCTCCATTGACCTTGCCTGGCCGATTTACTCACTGTCTACTTCCTGATGGTTCCCATTATCCAGAGAATGGCCGTGGTCTAATAGTCGCTAAGAGCGGTATTTCTTGTAGGAAATTGACTACAATGCTTGCAGACATTTCCTACAGAATTGGCACTTATTTAATAACTTTGTAGCAGGGCTTGTATTCGCGGCCAGGTAATTTCATGCGGTTTTGCTTAGCGAATGACTCTAGCAGTTCGTCTACAGGGTGCATGATTTCTGCATCGCCATGCAATTCAAAGTGCCCAAACTCCTCAATGGTACGTATACCTTCTTCTTTCACGTTGCCCGCAACAATGCCAGAGAATGCGCGGCGTAGATTGGCAGCGAGCAAGTGGCTTGGCTGGTTCTTATGAAGCTCAAGGTTGCGCATATTGTCGTGCGTAGGGATAAATGGATGCTGCAAATCCGAGCTGATAGTGAGCAGCCAGTTGAAGTAATAGGCATCGTCATTTTGCTTGCGGAATTCGCGTACTCTCTTAATTCCCTCAACCATTTCTCGCGCAACGGCTTCCGGATCATCCACAATAATTTTGTAGAGCGATTGCGCTTCGGCACCCAGTGTATCGCCAATAAATTTATCTACCCGTTCAAAATATTCAGCTGAATTTGATGGGCCAGTAAATACGAGCGGGAAGGGGATATTTTTGTTATCTGGGTGCAGCAAAATGCCCAGAATATAGAGAATTTCTTCGGTGGTGCCCGCGCCGCCGGGGAAGACAATAATGCCGTGGCCAAGGCGCACAAAGGCTTCAAGGCGCTTTTCAATATCCGGCATGATCGTCAACTGGTTAACGATAGGATTTGGTGCTTCCGCCGCGATAATTCCCGGCTCGGTAATGCCTATATAACGGCCATTAGGTGTGCGTTGTTTGGCGTGGCCGATAGTTGCGCCTTTCATGGGGCCTTTCATGGCACCGGGGCCACAACCCGTACAAATATCTAAGCTGCGCAGGCCTAATTGATAGCCCACTTCTTTGGTGTAGTCGTATTCGCCGCGGCTAATGGAGTGGCCGCCCCAGCACACCACAAGGTTTGGGTCTTGCCCCGGGTGTAACAGATTTGCGTTGCGTAGCATATGGAAAACGGCGTCGGTAATGCCTTCGGTCGTATCCACATCGAAGTTTGGATTTTCGTTAATGGCGTCGTTGTTGTAAATCACATCGCGCAGTACCGTAAACAAATGCTCGCTAATACCTTTAATCATTTTGCCATCGACAAATGCATTAGCCGGTGCATTTTTTACCGCGAGTTTAATGCCGCGCTCTTGTTGCACAATGCTGATATCAAAATTGCTGTAGCGCTCTAATAATTCTTTTCCGTCATCCAAATCGTTACCGGTATTAAGAACGGCGAGCGAACAACTGCGAAATAATTTATAGAGGCCGCTTTGGCTGGAGTCCAATAATTTAGCGACTTCAACTTTGGATAAAATGTTTAATTGCCCGTGAGGGGATATGATGGCATCAATGGTTTCGAAATTGTGATCGGGAGCGGTTTTATAAGGATTGTTGTGTGACATTGAGACTCTTTAGCACCGCAAGGATGCGCTTAGGTAGGGAAACTGGTTGAGAGATTTTTCATCTCGTCATCAAAGTGTAGTGTGTTTTGCACTCTTTTGTGCAGGCAGGTGCGGAGGAAATGCGATTTTTGTGCAGTGATGAAAACTTATGTGGGCGACAAACAAAAAAGTTGAGCAAATAATAATCGATATTAAAGGATGCGTTTTCGATGCAAAATCGTCAGCGAGCCAATAACCGCAATAATCATTAAAAAGATTACCCACCAAAAACCAGATGGATCGTCTTGCCCCCAAGGCAGGCCACCGGTATTCATACCAAAAATACCGGTGATCAAATTAATGGGTAGTAGTGTCACAGTCACTATCGACAGCACGTAGAGATTGCGGTTAGTCGCTTCACTCATGCGGCCCGCAATTTCTTCTTGCAGCAGGCGCGTGCGCTCCTGGACTAATTCTAAATCTTGAATCGTAGATTCAAGTTGCTCCACAGCTTGGCGCAATTCGGAGATGTCATGCTGGCTCCAGCGCGCTATATGAGGCATTGCGTGTTGGAGTGCTTGGCGGTTGGCGCTGAGGTGGCGTCTAAGGCGCGCAAGCAAACGGCGAATGCGTCCCAACTCACTGCCTTGGTTGTGTAAATGCCCTGCAAGAATTTGGTCTTCGGCATCGTCAACGTGCGTGTTGAGGTTTTTGATGACGCTGTGCATGGAATCGACAATGTCGTAAATCAAGCGTGCAAACAAATCCAGCGAGTTCGCAAAAGCCATCCCTTCAAACAATTCGTGGCGCAGGCGGTCAACCGATTTAAGTGGGTGGCCGCGGCCGGTAATTAAACGCTCGTTATCGAGATACAAACGCAAAACGCCCAGCTCTTCGGGGTCGTCTTTAAAATCGTGAAATAAATCGCCAATGATCAATGCTAAGCTATGGTCAAAATTTTCGCTGCGGATGTGGGTGTCACTATCAAGCAGTAATTCCCGTGCATCCTCGGGGATAAGTGAGCAGGCATTAATCCATTGGGTTGCGCGAGTATCTGCAAGATTGAAATGCAGCCAGTGCGGTTCGTGCGGAAGCTCGCTGCGTTTGTCGGCAGCGTAAAGTTTTAGCGGTTGCGGTTTATGGATTGCATCCAAGCGAAACCCACAAATCAAACCGCCGTTGTCCGGAATATTTACTGTTGGCGTGAAATGCATAGTCCAACCAGTTTATGACATCTATATAACAAATTTGTGACATGGCCAAGACTCCATTTTTAAAGGAAATACTATGAATTATTTACCCTGCATTGAAGTGCAATCCAATCCAAAAATTGCTGCATCGGCATCCGTAATTTGGTTGCATGGTTTGGGCGCGGATGGCAATGATTTTGCTCCTTTAGCGCGTGAACTGCATTTGCCGGAGAATATAAATGTGCGTTTTATTTTTCCCAATGCGCCGGAAATTCCCGTCACCGTAAACAACGGTTATGTGATGCCCGCTTGGTACGATATTTTTGAATTGACTCTGGATCGCAAAATAGATGTTGCGCAATTACGTGCAAGTGCAGAAAAAGTACAGGCATTAATTGAGCGTGAAATTGAACGCGGTGTGCCGAGTGAAAACATTATTATCGCTGGTTTTTCGCAGGGCGGGGCAGTTGCTTATGAAGCGGCGTTAAGTTATGGAAAGCCTTTGGCTGGTTTGTTGGCCTTATCAACTTATTTTGCGACCACTGAAACTTTGGTGAAAAATGTTGCAAATAAACAGATCCCAATTTTAATTCAGCATGGTTCGGGGGATTTTGTGGTGGATGAAGTTTTGGGACAGCGTGCTTATCGTGAATTATCGGATCGTGGTTATAGTGTGAAATATGAAACTTATAACATGGATCATACGGTTTGTGCGGAGCAGGTGGATGATATTCGGGAGTGGTTGTTGGAGAGGATTAATTCTTGACTCAATGCTTGGCTCGCTCATTCTAAGCGTGTGGTAAAAGGTTGTAATTTTTTGAAGGGAGTCGTCATCCCCGCTACGCGAGGATGACGACTCCCTATTTAATTGCACAAAGCGTAAGTATTAAGTCAAACACGCCGGATCAAATGTATACCCACCATTCAGCCAATCAATAATTTCTACACAAAAAGGATTTGCGGGAAATGCTGAGTAACGCTGCAACAATTCCGCTTTTTCTTCCTCGCTTATCTTCGCCAGTCCTTTATCTTGCAATAGCGATAAATCCTGCAGCAAAGCCTGTGCTAATTCTTCACCACAAAGGTTTGCCGCCAGCTCTACAAACACTTTTTCAGGATTGTAACTATCTCGCTCGCGATATGCATGCGGCAGTGACGCTAGAGGAATTTGCGAAAGCCAAGGTTGATTCATTGGATTCAGTGCGTGCCCCGAAACATGATGTTGAATTTGGCTATGCGATTGATTCATTGCACGCAACTGCAACAAATTGGATTTTGAAGCGCTATCGTTAACGGGGTAGTTATCCCATAAAAAAGGTTTGCGACCTAAAAGCTCTTCAACTTGTGTGAGGTGATGAACGGAATATTCGGTAGAGCAAACTTTTTCGCCTGTCCAAAAAATATCAATTTCTTTATCGAGGTTCTTATTTAAATCCTGCCAATAATTTTCCGGCATTTTGCCAAACACTTTTTCGAGTACGGGATCAAAACTGTAATAGGTCGGGCAAAAAATAATACGCTTAGCATTGCTCACAGCGGCAACGTCATGCATGTAATCAATTTGCAAGTTGGCAAGGTTGGGAATGTCGCCGCGCATGTCGTCAAACAGTAAACACAAAATATCGGGCGCTATATCATTAATGTGTTTTACGCGTTCAATTAATCGTGAGCGATTGTCGCGGGTGTTGTCGATATAGATTTCATGTGGGCTTAGGCCAATACCAAAATTTATATTCGCTGCACGATAAGTTTCGCGTAGTTGAAATAAAGATTGTTTCATTTCCGAAGGCCAATCTTGTTGCCAGGTTTTGCGCAAAAACTTGTCGTCTTTTGGTGCGTAGATGTAAAAGTTGAACTCATTTAGTGCAAGAAATTTTGCGTAGCTTTCGCGCTCCTCCCATGACCAGCTGCGGCCAAAAAAGCCTTCAATTATCCCTAGTGTTGGTGTGCTTATTGTGTTCACAAATTAGCCTTATTTTTGATTTGTTTCGGTGCTGAGTCTAATTCTTAAAAAAAGCGAAATATAGCGGCAATTTTTAGCCCTGTTTTGGGCTTTCCGGGCGGCGCTTTAATTGACACCCCTAGACCATCTGCCTATCATAGCGGCCTTTTTGCGCCTCACCTATTTCCATGAATCAGAGTCCTTTTTCGTCTCCAGAAAAGGGTATGCCGGTTAGGTTAGCGCCAAAAATCTTATCTTTATCGTCCAAGTTTTATCGTAAAGGGGGCACTTAGACCGCCTGACGATGCATCACCACCACAATGGGAATCAACTAATGCGCGTTTGTTATTGTCTTTCGGGAGCGATAAATGGCTAATCTGCAAAGCTTTTCTCGTCCAACTGATTTACCTTCATGGGCTACCCTGACTGCCCATGCTCAGCAGCTTAAAACCCGTCATATCAAAGAATTGTTCGCCGAAGATGATGGCCGTTTTAACAAATTCTCGATTGAACTCCCTCGCATTCTGTTCGACTACTCCAAAAACTTGATTACTGACGAAACCAAAGCCGCATTGCTGGCCTTGGCCAAAGAGTCTGATATTGAGGCTTGGCGCGGCAAGATGTTTGGTGGCGAGCATATTAATGCCACCGAAGACCGCGCAGTTATGCACGTTGCCTTACGCGATAAATCATCTAACCCCATTATGATCGATGGCGTAGATGCTCGCCCAGCTATTGATGCTGAGCTTGAGCGCATGCGCAAGCTGTCTGAAAAGGTTCGCTCTGGTGAGTGGAAGGGGTATACCGGCAAGGCGATTACCGATGTAGTGAGCATCGGCATCGGCGGTTCTAACCTTGGCCCTTTAATGGTGACCGAAGCGCTTAAAGCCTACGGCAGCAAATCCTTGAAGATGCATTACGTCTCCAATGTGGATGGCGTGCAGATTGCAGAAGTATTGGAAGGCTTGAATCCCGAAACCGTGTTGTTCGTGATCTCCTCCAAAACCTTCACCACCCAAGAAACCATGACCAACGCTAAAACTGCGGAACAGTGGTTTATGGCGGCGGCGAAAGATCACGGCGCTATCGCCAAGCATTTTGTGGCTGTATCGACCAACCGCAAGCTGGTTACTGCTTTTGGTATCGCTGAAGAAAACATTTTTGATATGTGGGATTGGGTCGGCGGTCGCTTCTCCTTGTGGTCTGCGATAGGTTTGCCAATTGCTATATCTTTAGGTTTTGAAGGTTTTACTGAGTTGCTGCAAGGCGCTTATGAAATGGATCTGCATTTCCAGCAAGCGCCTTTAGAGAAAAATGCTCCGGTCATGATGGCCCTGGTGGGTATTTGGAACCGCAACTTCCTTGGCTATCCAGCGCAAGCGCTTTTGCCTTATGACCAATGCTTGCATCGTTTCCCTGCGTATATGCAACAGGCGGAAATGGAATCGAATGGTAAACACGTCAACTGGGCGGGCGAGCCCATCAGCTACGGCAGTGTACCGCTGGTATGGGGTGAGGTTGGTATCAACGGCCAGCACGCTTTCTACCAAATGTTGCACCAAGGTACTGATATTATTCCTGCTGACTTTATTGGTTCTGTATCGCCAAATGTGTCTGTTGACGGTCACCACGATGCATTGATGGCGAACTTCTTCGCGCAAACTCAAGCCTTGATGCAAGGTATTGATGCAAATCAGGTGCGCAAAGAGCTGACTGCAAAAGGCGTAAGCGCCGAGCGTATTGAAGAAATCGTTGAGCACAAAGTACACAAGGGTAATCGTCCAACCAACACTTTATTGTTGCCGCAAATTGACGCTAAAACTCTGGGTGCTTTGATTGCGCTCTATGAACACAAGATTTTTGTGCAGGGTATTGTTTGGCGCATTCACTCGTTTGATCAGTGGGGTGTGGAGTTGGGCAAGGTGTTGGCATCTGGCATTCAGCCTGAGTTGGCGGCAGATTCCAAGATAAATCCAGCGCACGATGCTTCAACTCGTCATTTGATTGCGTTTTACAAAAACGCCAAAAAATAAGCCTGACTTTAGTGAGTAGACCCGCATAGTGCGGGTCGGCTTTGGCAATTGCAGTCTATGTAACCAGCGAAGCTCGGTAACATTTACTGGTGTTAATACTAGCCGGTGAAAGCATTGATCTGCGTTTGCCGTTACAATAGTCGCCTGTACTTTATGTAGCAGCCTCTTAAAGGGTAGCTATAAAAGATATTAGGGTGGCCGCCTCGAGCGGCTTGCCTTACAGCATTTCCGTCGTTGCCTAGCTTGCGCTTCATATAAAGCAAGCAGCCAATGAAAGCAGACTCAACAACAAGTGGTATGCCATGACTGACTCAAGACTTATCGAAATTACCAACCGAATTATCGAAAAAAGCCGTGATACCCGCGCTGCTTACCTTGCCAAAGTGCAGAAATCGCGCAGATCTGGCCCTTCTCGTCATCATTTAGGTTGCGCGAACTTGGCTCACGGTTTTGCTGCTTGTAATGATGCCGATAAGGTCGCTCTGGCCGAAGGTCAGGCGGGCAACTTGGGTGTTGTATCTGCCTACAATGAAATGCTTTCCGCTCACGTTCCCTACGGAGAATATTTGGAGCCTATTAAAAAGGCAGCTCATGAAGTGGGCATGACGGCGCAAATGGCCGGTGGCGTACCTGCTATGTGTGATGGTGTGACCCAAGGCTTTGCGGGCATGGACTTGTCCCTGTTCAGCCGCGATGTTATCGCCATGTCCACCGCGATTGCTTTGTCGCACGATATGTTTGATGGCGCTTTGTGTCTCGGTGTTTGCGATAAGATCGTTCCCGGTTTGGCGATGGGTGCTTTGTCATTCGGCCAATTGCCGATCATTTTCGTCCCTGCGGGCCCAATGACTCCGGGCTTGCCTAATGCTGAAAAAGCCAAGGCGCGCCAACTCTTTGCTGAAGGCAAGGTTGGTCGTAAAGAATTGCTGGCTGCTGAAAGCGCGTCTTACCACAGTGCAGGTACTTGCACGTTCTACGGTACTGCCAATAGCAACCAAATGCTGATGGAAATTATGGGCTTACATTTGCCCGGCAGCTCTTTCGTAAACCCTTACACTCCGCTGCGCGACGCTTTGACGCGTGAAGCTGTACATCAATTAGCACGTATTTCTGCGCCAGACAATTTCACTCCAATGGCTGAAATTGTCACCGAAAAATCGCTCGTGAACGGGATTGTCGGCTTGTTGGCGACTGGCGGTTCAACCAATCATGCTATGCACATTGTGGCCATCGCCCGCGCTGCTGGCGTGATTATCGATTGGCAAGATCTCAGTGATTTGTCTGATATAATCCCGCTCATGTGCCGTATCTACCCCAATGGTTTGGCGGATGTAAACCGCTTCCAAGCCGTAGGTGGTATGGGCTTCCTGATGCGTGAACTGCGCGCGGTTGGCCTGCTGCATGATGATGTGAAGACGGTTATGGGTTCAGGCGGTTTGGCTCCCTACACTAAGGAGCCATTCATCGATGGCGACAAGCTTGTTTGGCGAGATTCTCCAAGCGAAAGTTTGGACGACTCTGTTTTGCGTCCAGCCACCAAGCCATTCACCCCCGATGGTGGTATGCGTTTGCTGAAAGGTAATGTTGGTCGCTCGATTATTAAAGTGTCTGCTGTTAAAAACGAACATCGTAAAGTTACCGCTCCGGCAATCGTATTCCACGCGCAGGAAGAAATGCAGGCTGCCTTCAAACGCGGCGAACTGGAAAAAGATTTTATCGCTGTGGTGCGCTTCCAGGGGCCAAAAGCCTGCGGTATGCCTGAATTGCACAAACTGACTCCACCGCTTGGCGTATTGCAAGATCGCGGCTTTAAAGTGGCATTGGTGACTGATGGTCGTATGTCTGGCGCGTCTGGTAAGATCCCGGCCGCTATCCATATGTCGCCAGAGGCTTTGGATAATGGCGCTATTGGGCTTATCCAAAATGGCGACATGATTGAGCTCGATGCAGAAGCTGGCACCTTGACCTTGTTGGTGAGCGATGAAGAGTTGAAAACTCGTCAATACGCCACTGCCGATTTGGCGGCAAACCATGAGGGAATGGGGCGCGAATTATTCGCACCTCTACGTGCAACAGTCGGTAAAGCAGAAGAGGGCGCAACTGTTTTCAGTTGGTAAGCCTTGCATAAAAACAGATAACGATTGGTGGAGCTTTTTACTCCGCCAACGCTCGTTGATTGAATCAGTATTTAGCAATATACAGAAAGTATTTACAGGATAATCCTCATGCTTGAAGCCTTTGATTTTGTTCTTTTTGGTGGCGCTGGTGACTTGGCGTTACGCAAATTAATCCCGGGTTTATTTCGCGCCCATCGCAACGGCGAACTGCCTGAAGGAACTCGCATTATTCCAACCCTGCGCAACGCGCAAATGGTTCTTGAATACAAAGACAAAGTGCGTGACGCTGCGCAAAAACATCTGAATAAAGATGAGTTTGAAGCGACGGCGTGGGATAGTTTTGCAACGATTATTTTCCCGGTGTTTATTGATATTTCTAAATTGGATGACAAATGGGCTGCATTGGCCGAGTTGTTAAACAAGGGCGAAAACCGTCAACGCGTTTTCTATCTTTCAACACCACCTTCAGTATTTAGCGATGCCTGTAAGCACTTACACGAAAGTGGTTTGATCACCAAATACGCGCGCGTCGTGGTAGAAAAACCACTCGGTTACGATGCAAAAACGGCTGAAGAAATTAACAGCAGCATTGCAGAATATTTCAAAGAAGAAGCTATTTTCCGTATCGATCATTACCTCGGTAAAGAAACTGTACAAAACTTGTTGGCGCTGCGTTTTGCCAACGGTATTTTTGAACATTTGTGGGATGCTCGCACAATCGATAACGTGCAAATCACCATTTCTGAAACCGTTGGTTTGGAAGGTCGTGCGAGTTTTTATGACGGTGCTGGTGCGCTGCGCGATATGGTGCAAAACCACATTTTGCAATTGTTGTGTTTGGTGGCCATGGAATCGCCCAACAAAATGACGGCTGATCGTATCCGCGCTGAAAAATTAAAAGTGCTGGAAAGTCTTCGTCCTTTAACTGGTAATACAGTGAAATACAACACCGTGCGTGGTCAATACGTAGCGGGTCAAATGGACGGCCAACAAGTTCCTGGTTATTTGGATGAATTAGGTCAACCCAGTAACACTGAAACCTTTGTTGCGATTCGTGCACATATCGACAACTCACGCTGGGCGAACGTGCCTTTCTATTTGCGTACCGGCAAGCGTATGAAATCGCGCTTTGCAGAAATTGTTATTCAATACAAAGATGTCGCTCACCGCGTTTATCCTGAGTCTGCAGGCAGCCCTGTGCCTAACCGTTTGGTGATTCGCTTGCAGCCGGAAGAGAGCATCAAAATCATTATGAACTCCAAAGATTTGGGTAAACACGAGACGCATTTGTCGCCAGTTGTGTTGAACCTGAATTTTGCTGATGCTTACAAAGATTTCTTCAGCGACGCCTATAAGCGTTTGATGTTGGATGCGGCGGCAAACGACCCAAGCTTGTTTATCCACCGCGCAGAAGTAGATGCAGCATGGGCGTGGATTGATCCGATTATTGAAGCTTGGCAACGCCCCGAAAATAAGCCGCTCGGTTACATGGCGGGATCTTGGGGGCCGATTGCATCAGCGCAATTACTCGCCAGCGATGGCCGTAACTGGTTCAACCTCGATGAAGTCGGTGCTGATGCGGAGGAAAGCCACTAATGTTGACTGAGCGTTTGTTTGAAAATCGTCAAGACATGGTGGCGGCGCTGGAAGCTGAGTGCGTTGCTGCACTTAGCCAAGCAATCGAAGAGCGCGGTGAAGCAACATTTATGGTTTCCGGGGGCAGCACGCCGGAGCCACTCTACAAAAGCTTAAGCAATGTAGATTTAGACTGGGAATCGGTTTATATAGCGCTGGTTGACGAGCGCTGGGTCGATTTCGAGCACGACAAAAGTAACGAAGCGTTCACTGTAAAGCACCTCATCCAAAACAAAGCGGCAGTTGCCAATTTGATCGGCATGAAAAACACCGCCGAAACTGCGCAAGAAGGTTTGGCTGATTGTGAAGCCGCCTACCAGCAACTTGCACAGCCTTTTGATGTCACAATTCTCGGTATGGGTAACGACGGCCACACGGCGTCTTTGTTCCCGCACGCCAATGGCCTTGAGCCAGCCTTGAATCCTGATTCTCCTGAACTTTGCGCCGCTATTATTGCCCACCAAAGTGAAGTAACTGGCGCTATTACCGAAAGAATGACCTTGTCGCTCGCGGGTTTGTTGCGTTCCAGAACTTTAGTGCTATTAATTACTGGCGATGAAAAATTAGCCGTATTGCGCAAGGCTCAGGCTGGTACTGATGTTGCCGAAATGCCGATTCGTGCTGTGCTGCAACAAGATCGCGTGCCGGTTGTGGTTTACTGGGCGCCGTAATTTATTTGTTAAATAGGGAGTCGTCATCCTCGCGCAGCGGGGATCCAGCTCTTGAGGGTTTTCATAACAGCAGAAGCTGGACTACTCGCTTCGTTCGCCCATTGGGCCAACCTGCGTTTGTTCAAAGCACCTTGTGCTTTAGTCCCGCTACGCGAGGATGACGATTCCCCAAAAGACTGGAATGCTAGTTTTTGCTTAGTGGCGATGGCTTCTCGAAAAAATTGAAAGTAAGTATTTATCT
>JAGKXD010000203.1 GCA_021151525.1 Cellvibrionaceae bacterium
GTAATTAATACGATAAAAATATCTGGGGAGCTTATGTCAACTTTATCTGAAAATTTAACAGCGCTGGCTTATTTGGTTGCCGCTGTGTTGTTCATTATGGCGCTGCGCGGTTTGTCATCGCCAGAGTCATCGCGTCGCGGAAATTTTATGGGCATGCTCGGCATGGCCATTGCGGTAATTACTACTATGTTAAGTCCGGCAGTTACTTCTTGTGCGTGGATTTTCACAGCTTTAGGAATTGGTGCAGTTATCGGAATTTTGATTGCAAAAAAAATTGCCATGACCGCTATGCCGCAACTCGTTGCCGCTTTTCATAGTTTGGTTGGCCTTGCAGCGGTATTGGTGGCTGGTGCTGCATTTAGCAATCCGTCTGCATTTCACTTATTAAATCAAGCTGGCGAAATCTTTGTTGCTAGCCGTATAGAGATGGGTTTGGGGGTAGTGATTGGTGCAATTACTTTCTCTGGTTCAGTTGTCGCATTTGCCAAGTTACAAGGTCTGGTTTCGGGCAAGCCGGTAAGCTTTACCGGCCAGCATTTTCTCAATGCAATCTTGGGTGCGGCGATTATTGGTTTGGTAGCATTTTTCTGCGTTGATCAATCTCCGTGGATTTTTTGGAGTATGACGGCATTGGCATTTGTTATAGGGGTTTTGCTGATTATTCCTATCGGCGGTGCGGATATGCCGGTAGTGGTTTCCATGCTCAACTCTTATTCGGGTTGGGCTGCGGCCGGCATTGGTTTTACGTTGCATAATAGTGCATTAATTGTAACTGGTGCACTAGTCGGCTCGTCAGGGGCTATCCTGTCCTATATCATGTGCAAGGGCATGAACCGATCGTTTTTTAACGTCATTCTCGGCGGTTTCGGTGCGGCAGCGAGCGATGCTGCGGCAGATAAATCTGCGGATGATCGCCCGGTAAAACGCGGTAGTGCTGAAGATGCGGCATTTATTATGAAAAATGCTGGTTCAGTGATTATTGTTCCGGGTTACGGTATGGCAGTTGCGCAGGCGCAGCATGCGTTACGAGAGATGAGTGACACCTTAAAAGCAGCGGGTGTGAAAGTCAGCTACGCTATACACCCAGTAGCGGGGCGTATGCCGGGGCACATGAATGTTCTTCTGGCTGAAGCCAATGTTCCCTATGATGAAGTTTTCGAACTGGATGATATCAACAACGAATTCCCAACGGCAGATGTTGCCTTTGTGATTGGTGCTAATGATGTTACTAATCCAGCCGCAAAAACCAATCCGCAAAGTCCTATTTTTGGTATGCCGATTTTAGAAGTTGAAAAAGCGCGCACAGTCCTTTTCGTTAAGCGCAGTATGGCATCGGGTTACGCGGGCGTAGAAAATGAAATTTTTTACAAAGACAACACCATGATGTTGTTCGGCGATGCCAAGAAAATGGTTGAGCATATTGTAAAAAATGTCGCTTAATTTTTTTGGAAAGTGTTTTGGATTCAAAGCACTTTTTATATTCGTGGCATTAGCTTTTTAGAGTCGTGCTTGTATGAAAATAGAGCATTTTGCAATAAATGTTGCCGATCCAATCGCGATGGCAGATTGGTATGTCGAGAACATGGGCATGACTGTAGTGCGCAAATCCGATAGCAGTGCGCGCACGCATTTTTTAGGTGATGACAGCGGTCAGGTGATGGTGGAGATTTACAACAATCCACCCAATCAAGTGCCTGATTACGCCAGCATGAATCCGTTGCTTTTACATCTTGCATTTGTATGCGAAGACCCTGTGCAAAAACGTGCAGAGCTGGAAATGGCCGGCGCAAGTTTTGCAGAAGAAGTGCATATTAAAGATGGTTCACATTTAGTGATGATGCGCGACCCTTGGGGTTTGGCGATTCAGTTGTGTAAGCGCGGCGTGCCTATGTTGAGGTAATTGAGCATATCTCTGGAAAGAATATGTTCTTTGACTAAGGCTGTCTGTGAAATTGTTAGTTTATATAAATTAAGAAGGGAGTCGTCATCCTCGCGCAGCGGGGATCCAGCTGTTGACGGACTAAAATCAAAAACTGGATCCCCGCTGCGCGAGGATGACGATTCCCATTTGTAAGCAAAATGCTCTAAACGTCAGTGTTAGATTTTATTAGCTCAATAAAAAGCCGCGTTAAATTGCGGCTTAGTAAGTTTTAAAAACCGGCCCTTAAGCGCCAAGTTCTTTATCAAAAACTGATCTTTCAATTACCGCACCGCGGTGGCGAATGATAATGCCTGCGCAGCGAATGCCTTGGCGCGCAGCGTCTTCAGCGGATGCATTTTGCAAGCGCGCAGCTAAATAGCCAGCGTTAAAAGTATCACCTGCGCCAGTGGTATCAATGACGTTGGCAACAGGTGGTACGGGAATGTGTACTTGCGAATTGGCGGTAATAATTACGGCGTCTTCCGCGCCGCGTTTTAAAATTAATTCGCGGAGATTGCAGTCTGCATAGCGTGCTTTACAGCTTTCGATGGTGTCATCGCCCCATAGCAAAAGTTCATCGTCAAGCGTAAGCAGTGCAATATCGGTTTGTTGCATGATTTGCAGCATTGCGGTTTGGGCTTCTTGTTTGTTGCTCCACAAGCGCGGTCTGTAGTTGCTATCAAAAGCAATGGTCACTCCTGCGGCACGAAGTCTTTGCAGTACACCGAGTAAATGCTGGCGAGATTGCTCGCCAATAATTGCCAAGGTAATGCCACTTAAATAAACACAATCGCATTGTTTAAGTTGGTGAAAAAGTGCCGCGCTATTTTCCTGTGTAGAAAAAAGTTCGCGGGCGGGCGCTTCTTTGCGCCAGTAAAAAAACTCGCGCTCGCCATCGGGAGTGTTGCGAATAATATAAAGTCCAGGTGAGCGGCCAGGCATGCATTGAATCATGTCAGTGCCAATCCCTTCGCTATTCATGCGCTGCATAATTTTGTGAGAGTAGGGGTCTTCGCCCAAGTTGGTTACATAGCTGGTTTGCAAGCCAAGGCGTGCCATATAAACAGAAGTGTTGTAAGTGTCGCCTGCGAATGAAAGAGCCATTATGTCGCGATTTTTGGTTTCAGGTGTGTCAATGGGGAAAGGAGCAAGCTCCACCATGACTTCGCCAATCGCTGCTATGTGTGCCATATAAAATTCCGGTTGAAAGATCAGGTTGATAAATGATTTGATTTTGTAATAGTGATCAAAATATATC
>JAGKXD010000020.1 GCA_021151525.1 Cellvibrionaceae bacterium
GGTTTTTGTTGCGACAGTCAACGGGTTCACGGTTAAGCCTATGTCTGCATTTTTGTTGGTGATAAATTCCAAACCAGTTATCGACTGTAATTGATTGTGATCTACCCATAAATTTGCAAGGTTAGTGTTTTTACTAACATCCAAAGATACCAACTGGTCACCACCTAAACCAAGCCTAATAAGTTTTGGGTTTGCACTTACATCAACGGTAGTTAATCTATTATTATCTAAATACGCATAGGTAAGCTCACTGTTTTTACTTAGATCAATGGCAGTTAATTTATTTTGACTAAGCCCTAAGGTTACAACTTTAGTGTTTGCACTCACATCGAATGCAGTCAATTGATTCACTTGAACTTGCAAGGTAACTAAGTTGATATTTTTAGAGGTATCAAACGCGGTTAATTTATTGCCGGTAACGCTTAGAGAAGTTAGCCTAGTGTTTTGACTAACATCAAACATAGACAATTGATTAGATTCAGCCGAAAAAGTAACTAAGTTTGCATTTTTAGACACATCCAGTGCGATTAATTTATTCGTATTTAGTGTCAAATTAGCAAGCTTTGTATTTTGACTAAGATCCAAAGCAGACAGCTGATTGTTAGAAAGATATAGCGTTATTAATTTGGTATTTTGGGTTAGATCAAGCGCGTTTAATTTATTCTGTTCAGCCATTAAAGAGGTCAACGCGGTATTCGTGCTCGTTACAAGGCTAGTTAACTGATTTGAGGTAACATATAAATACACTAGACTCGTATTTTTGGTTACATCAAGTGCAGTTAATTTGTTAAATGCAACATACAAAGTATTCAGCTGTGTGTTATTACCAGGGTCAAATGCCGTTAGGCTGTTGCTATGAAGATATAAAATGGTTAATTTTGAATTTTGGGATGTATCAATAGCCGTGAGTTTATTAGCGCTAATATTTAAAAAGGTCAGCTCTGTGTTTGTCGATACGGACACATTGGCTAATAGATTTGAATTCACCTGCAATATTTGCAATAGCGTACAACCACTAACATTAAGTTCTGCTAATTGATTAAACGGTGCAGCTAAAGTAACTAATTGGCTATTTTTAGAAGCATCTAGTGCAGTTAATTTATTGTCTCCAACGAACAGCTTTTTCAACTTCGTATTCTGACTAATATCCAGAGTTGTTAATGCGTTAGTATTGATTCGTAATTCCATCAAATTAGCATTCTTTGTAACATCTACACTTGTTAAGTTATTCTTCCATGCCATCAAATATAATAAATTCGGATTGTTGGGCAAGGAAAAGCTTCCACTAAGTTTACTTTCAGCAACATCTAAGCCCTGCAAATTTTTAATATTTTCCAACCCAGCAAATGACAAAATAGGATCGCCAGCGCAATTAAGTATTGTGATGGATGCTAAATCTTTCGCACCTGTAGCATTTACGCATTCCGCTAAGGCGACATCTGAAATATTGGCCAAGGTGGATAATGTGGCATTAATGGGTAAAGACTCGTTAGCATCTACTCGTAATGCAGCAATTCTGGTTTGTATTAACGCTGGGTTAGCTGCATTAATGGCAGTCTTTGCGGCTAAAAAATTATTATAATTACGGATATAGCTTAGTGTAGTTATACCTGCCGGGAGTTTGTAAGCAATGCCTTCCAAGGCTATTTTTAAAACCGCCGCACCTTCTTGTACATCTATTTTTTCTGAGGCAAGTTTAGCGATTGTTAATTCAGTATCCGTTGTAGCTGGAAACCCTTGCCAACCCATCAACCCATACTCCACCGTGGTTAAGAAGGTAATATTTACACCAAAATTTGCCGTTTTATCGACAACGCCATTCGCATCAGATTGTGCATTCAGTGTTTTCATTGAAGGTAAAATGGAAGCCAACTCAATTTCAGGTTGACTCGCCGCGCCGGTGGCTTTTGCAAGAATAGGTGTATTGATATCCGCATCTTTTGCATTAATTGCAATCGTGTATTTTCCTGAGGAATCGGTTGTAGTTGTAAATGTTTGACTACCTACGGTAAAGACAACATTGGCAGCAACATAAGGCACAGCACCATTGGTCACTATGCCTTTAACAGTAATATCGTTTGCAGATTTAATACTGCTCGATGATGCGCTAGAACTGATTGATGATGAGGCTGCTGACGATGGAACAACTACCGATGGCTGCGCTGACGATGAACCCCCGCCTCCACCACACCCAACGAGCGATAACAATGCACATGACATAAGTGCAAAATTTAGTTTTCTAATGAAATCCATAAAATTCTCCGTGTGTTAGATATTGATTTATTCAATACCAGACGATACAGAGACTTGAAGGTGCCCACTACATACTTACGTATAGGGTCGAGAAGATAAATACTTAAACGCAAAAATTACATTCAATTTTTTTAAACATATTTTTTGCAATTTATATTAATTGCTATGTAGATTGTTTATTTATTAATTTTATTAGCGCTGCTTTAAGCACGTGCTCTTGCAGTGGTTTATGTAAGATGGGGAGCTCGGCAGCCAGCATTATTTGAATTTGATCTTGCGAGGTATCACCCGTAATTAACAACGCAGGAATATCGGTATTAAATTCATCGCGCAGCAAATCTATTACCCCGATGCCCGTTTCACCATCGCGCAAGCGGTAATCGCACACCAGCGCATCGGGCACACGAGTACTCACCGCTAACAATTCAAATAATTCGGTGTCCGACACCGCCGAAATAACGGAGCAGCCCCATTGTTTCATCAGCATACTGGTTGCATTGAGAATTAATATTTCATCATCCACCACTGCAATCAAAGCACCATCAAGCGTACGCTGATGCAACTCATCTTCTACTTTATCTTGATTAGCAATATATTCATAAGCACGCTCAAGTCCCACTGAAAAGACCGAACCGCGCCCAAGCTGGGAAGTTAATTTTAGTGGGGACTGCAACAACAGTGCTAATCGCTGCACAATTGCCAAACCCAAACCCAGGCCCTGCTCACGATCTCGACCGGGATTGCTGGCCTGATAGAATTCTTCAAAAATAGCTTTTTGATGATCTGCCGCGATACCGGCACCTGTGTCGTATACATGAAGCTGAATACCTGTTGCGCTGCGCCTACAACCCACCAAAATTTTTCCTGCAGCGGTATAACGCACCGCATTGCTGACTAGATTCCGCAAAATTCGCTCTAATAACTCTGGATCACTGGAGACATATGCTGAGCACGCAACGACATGCAAGCGCAAACCCTTGGCCTCAGCTTGTGGCGCATATTCTTTTCGAATTTTATCCAGCAGCAGGGAAATGGGAAATACACTGATATTCACATCCACGACGTGAGCATCAAGCTTAGAAATATCGAGCAACGCGCGAAACATATCATCCATCGTTTGCGCGCACTCACGCGCATTAATTAATGCCGAGCGTGCATTTTCTGGCAGATCAAAATGTGCAAGCGCACCTAAATACAAATTTAAGGCATGCATTGGTTGGCGTAAATCATGGCTTGCAGCGGCGAGAAAACGTGATTTTGAAGCGGCTGCCATTTCAGCAATTTCGCGCTGCACTGTTAACTCTTTTGTATTATCCGATACATTCTTAATTAAGCGATTGAACGATTTCGTTAGCGTGCCTAATTCATCACTATTTACAAAAGGAAGTGGTGCCAATGGAATTTCACCGCGCGTCATTTTGTCTGCGTGCTTTGCGGCAAGCGTTAGCGGGCGCACAAAATAAAACATGATGCTTGCAGCCAAAAGTGTAAATAGCAGCGTAACAACCGGCATTATTTTTGTTCCATCATTAACAAACTGATGGAAGGGTAATTTCACTTCTACATCCGGCTGATATGCAGCGGCAATCCAGTGTGTTGCCGGAATAGCCGCCGCAAAAAAGACATGGCTTAAGCCCTGATTATCCTTAGCCATATTGCGCGAATTTATGTCTGATTCTGTGGCGCCATCGAGTATTTCATCCAGCAAGGGGAAAACACCCTTAGCCGGTATCTCATGCGCTTCAGGTATTGCATGCGCAAATGTGATGTAACGTCGTACATTCGGCAACACCAATAGAAAGCTACCAGATTGACCATTTTTATAATTAATCATTCCACCAAAAAAATCTGGCTGCGAAAGCAATGCAGCTCCATGCAAAATAACGAGTGGATACCCATCTGCATTGTTAATGGTCTGAGTAAACGCAAGCTTAGCGACAGAATCAACGAATGTAATATCAGGTTCATTCAGCGTGTGCGCTAACGAAATAGTCTGCGACTCAGATACATTCAATGAAGATATGTTGTGGTTTGCAGCAGACGAGTATCGTGCAACAACTTGACCTGAGGGTAGTTCGATTAATAACTCTGAAAATAAGGGGGCCAACAAAGTTTGATTGGCCTTCAACCATGATTCAAGTTGTGCAGGGTTTGCTAACAACTCGGAAGGGAAGCTTATTGCCAATGTTTGCAACATTTGCTGCCGTAACGCAACTTTTTGTGTTACTTCTTGGGCAAAATTATTCACCAAATTTTGTTGCTGTGTTATCGCAATACGCTCAAAAACATGCCCTAACGTATTCTGAATATAAAAATATCGAAACGTACTGCCCAGCAGCATTACAAACAAAGCGCACACAATGATGCGCACATAAATGCTTTGGAAAAGCCAAGCCAATTTAGCGCGCATAGCTCTCAGCCAGTGCATCTAAATATCTGTCTCTTTCGACTCAAGGCAAAGCCCTTGGCGACGCGCAGCCAATACCGCTTGGGTACGATTAACCACATCAAGCGCCCTAAATACTGCAGACACATGCACCTTAACGGTGATCTCGGCCAAACCTAAACGCAAACCTATTTCTTTATTGCTGTGGCCTTGCGCCAACAACTCCAAGGTTTCTTGCTGGCGTGGCGTTAATTTAAGCAGGCTCCCGCCCATCGCTGTCTTGCCTTTTGGCGTAATCCACTCTGGCTCAACTAAAGACCCGCTGAGAATCCTGTGGGCGACATTCGTGATGGTCTCTGCTGATACCGCTTTAGAAATAAACACGCGTGCACCCGCTCGCAGCACTGATGTGGCTTCGGCACGATCCTCAGACGCAGACACAACAATAATCGGTACCGATGGGTATTGCCGTACAAACGCGCTAAGCGCATCAATACCATTCATACCAGGCAAGCCCAAATCCAGCACAATAAGACTCAAGCTCAACATGTTTTGTAGGCGTAACCCCTCTTCAGCAGAGCTCACTGCGCGCACAGCGGTCTCGCCCACCAGCCTATTCATAAGCTGAACAAGGGCACCTCTGTACAGAGGATGATCTTCAATGATCAAAGCAGTAATCACTTCATTCACACCAATACTCCCAAAAGTCCGATGTTAAACATCAAGGACTCATTTCTGATACTCGCAACCTGCGCTTAAACATGTTTTTGTACACCACGCAGAATAGAGCTAAAAGCAGTTTCCGACTACATACTTACGTATAGGAAAAAGCACAGGATATAGATTTCGTGTGGCGAGCCACCGATTCAGTTATTGACAACCACCCTCAACACATATACTGTACATAAAAACAGTATAACCACGAGGTAATATTATGTCGGTAGTCGCCGTATGGCTATGTGATCGGGATGGCAGTATGTTTGAAGACAGAAAACTTGCAGAAGAACACGACAAGTATTTAGAACTTGCCGCCAATATCACCCAATTAATTGAAGACAATATCCCCGGTATTGATGAACAACACAGCGAAGCTATCGGTTTGTTGTTAGCCCAACGCCGCGAATTATTGGCTAAAGCCTGCAAAGGCAAACCCGATGAATTACTACAGCCTTTCACTTACGAAAAGCCTGTAACACTCAATGCAAGCGTTGCTGCCAAAACCTAAAGAAAGTCTTAAGGATAAGTAAGGAATACTCAGGCCGCTGCGCATGTATAAACTGGGTGCTCCACACACCCGGTAAATCCAGTCACTACCAACACCACTTTAGTGACTTTTAGTAAAGGGTATACCCACAATACCCTTTTCCGTTTTCACCACTGCACTTGCCTCAACGGGTGTGGTGGTTTTTTTGTGACACCGCCGAAAACCCAATAGCCAAAATCGATTGCTTTGGGGTTGCGCGACATATTTGCAATCAAAGAAGATAGTGGCACATAAAAACAAATACTCAGACCCTCTTTGCATGAAAAGCCACTATAAACTGTTTCACCACCCCCTCGCTTTCTGGCTTGGCTGCAGCGCCATTATTGGCGGCGTACTCGCCCATGTCCCTATGTTTATTTGTGCGGCTGATATGGGCTATCACATGGTCGGCATGGCGATGGATGCCACCATGTTAACCGGCATGGCAATAATTCCTCTGGGTTTGTTACTTGCTTGGTACGGTCTCATGCCTCGCATCCATCAGCTGAAACAAAATAATCACGGCGGTAACATTCACTTTCATGTTGCCGACAACATGCCTTTAAACAGATTGCACTGGCAACTGGTACTCGCTCTCTTAGTCGCCGTTGCTGTTGACGTAATGAAGCCCGCCACCCTTGGGTTTGTTATGCCCGGCATGACGCAAGAATATGAAATCACCAAAAAGACGGCAGGAACCCTTGCGCTGATAGCACTCACTGGCACTACCGTCGGCTCAATTATTTGGGGGCGATTGGCCGATATTATGGGGCGCCGCGCCGCGATATTGCTTTCTGCACTTATGTTTATTGGAACCGCCATCTGCGGTGCCATGCCCAGTTTCGAGTGGAATCTCGCTATGTGTTTCCTGATGGGCGCGTCGGCCGGAGGCCTGTTACCCATCACGTTTACACTCATGGCAGAAATGATTCCTGCCGCGCATCGCGGCTGGCTACTGGTGGCACTCGGTGGATTGGGAACTTCGGCGGGCTATTTGCTGGCATCAGGCGCCGCCGCACTATTGGAGCCCTTATTTAGCTGGCGAATTTTGTGGATGCTCGGCCTCCCTACGGGTCTAATGGTAATTTTTCTTAATCGCTACATTCCTGAGTCACCGCGATTTTTAGCCAATGCAGGCCTCAAGCGTGAAGCTCGCGCCGTACTTGCACAATTCAATGGCCAGGTAACTCAGGACGGCAGTGACGAACTTGCGGAAGAAGAAATGAAACCAGACGCTGTTGGGTTTCGCCAATTAATAACCGGCCCTTATGGCAAAATCACCTTGGGGCTCATTGGTGCTGGTTGCTCATGGGGTCTGGTGAACTTTGGCTTTTTACTCTGGCTACCCACCAATTTACGCAGCATGGGCATGAGCGCAGAAGCAGCCAACAGCCTACTCGCACACGCTGGCCTACTCGCTTTACCGGGAATCGCTACGGTAATCTGGTTGTATTACCGGTGGAGCAGCATCAAAACCCTAGTGCTCTTTATCGGATTAACGGCCGCTAGCCTCGGGTTATTTTTTGCATTGGGCATACTCAAAATGAATTCGCCTCTGGCCATTACCATTGCGACTGCGCTGTTATTAATTAGCGCTAGCGGTGTCATCGCAATGTTAATTCCCTATGCGGCAGAAATTTATCCCGTACATTTGCGCGGAACCGGCGCCGGCTTGGTTGCCGCCAGCTCAAAATTTGGTGGAATATTAGGTGCAGCCTGCGGCGTCTTGGGAGTATTTAATGACTTAGCCGTTTCAGCCAGCTTTATTGCACTTCCATTAATCGTGTTTGCATTACTTTTACTTAAAAATGGCATAGACACACGCGGTCGTCGATTAGAAGACATTCATGTGGCTGTTGCTCAAAAGTCAGGGAAGTATGTGGAAGCCTAGCAATTATCACAAAAACCGCCCCTCATGATCGGGGGACGCCAAAATACAGACTTCATACCGCCCAAAAATACTGTAACGATTTAAAGCTATACGATCATAAAACCAATCGCGAAACCACTTAGGAAATAGTGTTAGCACTCGCACCAAACGCCAAGGTAGTGGCAACTGTCCGACTATCGCCAAAAAGGAATCTGACTTCTCCAATACATCATTGCCCCGCACCAGCAACATGGTTTCAAACTCATCTGTTGGATAATTAAACCATTTCAAAATCGCTTGCCCTGCATCCGATTGCACTGCGCAAAGTTTAAATTTTTTGCGAGTATCAAAGCGAATTATAAAGCGGCTCCAACCGTTGCAGAGTTTGCATACACCGTCAAACAGAATGATTTGATCTCCGGGATTTACATAAGGTGGATACGAATTTTCCATTTATTATTCGCTCAGATTGCGCAATGCGCTTTCTGCATTGGGATAAGTAAACTTAAATCCGCTTGCCAGTAAATTTTTAGGCGCGACTCTTTGTCCTTCCAATAATAAATCGGCTTGTTCGCCTAACATTAAACGCATAGGCCAGCCCGGTGTTGGAAAAAAGCAGGGGCGATCCAAAACTTTTGCAGCGACTTTGCTAAATTCTAATTGCGATAAAGTTTCTGGTGCGGTGAAGTTGTAGGCAGGTTTTAATTGTGATGTTGTTTCAGGGTTCTCTGCCATTCGCCAAATGTGCGCTAAGGCGCGCAGCAAATCATCCACGTGAATCCACGACATCCATTGCTTACCAGATGCCAATTTCCCCCCCAGAAATAATTTAATCGGCAAAAGTAGCATAGGCAAAGGCCCCTTGTGTCCCAACACCATTCCAAAGCGCATACAAGAAACTTGCACACCATATTGACGAGCAGATTGCGCCATCACTTCCCAATCGTGACAGAGTTTTGCCATAAAAATATTTTGAGTCGGGCTATCTTCGGCTAGTTCAGTGTCATTACCAATTGCCTGAATACCGTAATAACCTATAGCGGAAGCAGATAAAAGTAATTTTGGTTTTTGCTCTGCCTTGGCGATCCAATCAATAATACTTTGCGTAAGGCCGATACGACTTTTCCGCAAGGTCTCTTGCCGAGCTTGCGTCCACCACCAACCTAAAATTCGTGCCCCCGCCAAATTAATCATGGTGTCTATGTGATAATTCGCAGGCAATTCATTCATACTCTCAACACAAGTCACTTTGCCATCAAAAGTAGATGCCGCTTTTTTCGCATTTCGAGTTAATACAGTGACGCGCTGACCATCGGCAACTAATGCATTCACTAACAATTTGCCAATAAACCCCGTCGCACCCGTTACTAAAACAGATTGTGGATGGCTTCCAAAGGCTGAAGACATAATATTGGCTCCCAAAAAATACCACTAAGTAATTTTTACTAGTACTAAGTGTTACGTGGAATACCCGGACTTCGATCAATCCACCACAAAATAATTAAGGGGGGCAACATAATTAGCAACACAAATGCATCAACCCATACATGCTGCCAAAGATCTATTTGCAGCGAAATTAGCATATCTTGCGGAGCCCAAAGAATTAAACCAATCACCATCCACAGCCAAATAAATGCACTGCGATGTATGCTGGCCAGATAGGTTAAAATCCCCATAAAAATGCCAATATTTTGCAGGGTTGCGCCAAATAGACTTAACCACCAAGTGTGCAATTGATGCGCTTGAATAGATAAGTCATTAAAGCGCCACAACACAGATTGATGGTAGCCCTCAAGCCAGCTGGAGTTTGCAAACCACGCAAGCAATACACCGCTGCCGAGATGAGCAAGCGTTATGAAGTACATCCAACGGATTAACCAAACACGAACAAACGAACGGCTCATTTTTTAATGACCTTAGCGGTAATACTGATACGAACGAAAAAAATTTTTCTCTCGGTTTAGTGTAGCAGTATTAAATTGACCTATGAAATGCAAATCAAATAGGCTTTGCACCATTACATAACAGGCTTAGAGCAACCTTCACGGCGGTGATCCAGCGGAAGACAATTGCTCGCGATAGCGGCTAGGCGTAACACCAACCGAACGTTTGAAATAGGTATTAAAAACTGACTTACTGTTGAAGCCAACCTCCAAATAGATATCCATAATAGTTTTTTGTGCCTTTCCTGTTTCCTGCAACAAACGTTTAGCTTCATTAATGCGATAACCATTTACAAATTCGTAAAAATTTAGCTGATACTTATCTTTAATCAGCAAGGTCACTTTTTTGGGTGGTATATTCATTTTTGCTGCAAGACTTTCGAGACTAATATCTGGGTCAGCATAGAATCGTTCATTCACTATGACTTGCTCTAACTTTGATGCAAGGCTTTCGTCTATTACACGAACTTTGTCCTCAGGAAGATCTACTTGTGCAACTTCATTTACTGAGGCAACTTTGGTTAATGATGTAAAGCGCAAGAAAATCAGCGTGGTTATCACCATAAGATTCAAGTAATAACTGCCAATGCCAAAAAATCTCAGCAGTTCAGCATCGAAAGCGGGATCTTTTAGCTGAATTAATTCACTCAATTTAATAACGAGCAAAACTAAATCCCACCCGAACAAAATCACAAAACTGCCCAACATTATTTTTAACCACAGCAGCTCGGCACTGCGTATGTTCGCGTACTCCACTTTCAACTGTCGGGTGTAAGCCACCATTAGCTGCACGCAAACCAAAGCATATACAAATCGCACTAACCGCCCGGATGCTTCGAAATATAAATAGGGTGCTGAATAAGCAATCGCCTGAGTTTTCACCAACTGAAACTTTAGATCATGGCTTTTGCTGTAATAGATAAGGATCATTCCAACCAAATAGATAGTTACGGGAATCAGGTGATATAGATCGCTGGATTTAAGTTTAAAAGGCTTATAGATCATGGAGCGAAAGAAAAGGTACAGGAGCGGCCCGTCTAAAAAATATGCATAGCTACCCCAGAAGAATAAATTGGGTGATATATCCAACACCCAAATTCGGAACTGCCGCCCCCAAAAAATAAGTTCGTGAACAGGGATAAAGAAATGACACACCAAAAAGCCAGTCAGCAATAAGGTGCTTATAGAACCCTGTTTATAGGTGAGCAACAAGAGGGCCGAAAAAAGTAAACACTCGAAGGCTGTAAGCACCATCACTAAGTCATGGAAATTGAAAAGGATGGTGTCCATAAACTAGCAACTCTTTAAGTTATATTAGAACAAACTCACCTGAACGATTCGCCAGTGAGACAAGCAACAACTACAGATAACAAGGATTGATAAGCGGTAACTATAGATAAGGTTCTACACATGTGCGACATAGGATACTTTTGAGTATTTATGAGTGCAGGCTATACCAGTGCCACTAATAAGGAGTTCGTTTAAATCCGAACCCCGCAAAAAGCCGGTCGAAAATCAGGATTTATCGGACTTTCCACAAAAAAGCCCTAGCAAATTACGTTTAAACATCCTTACAGGAATAAGCCGATTTAGCTACAAAGCCTATGCGGCTTCAGGGATTTACTCGACGTCATTGCATTGAAAATTAGTTCTAAATAAATATTGTCGTGAAGAATCCTTTATTCGTACCTCTAAAAACGGCGAACCCGCTACATTTAAAGGACAATTACTTAAGCCGTGCCGTAGCTCCCTAATCGCCAATAACACCCAGCACCCAAACGAGGCTCTCTATGCAATTAACAAGACGCGACTTCTTCGCAACCCTTGGTACAGTAACTGCGATAGCAACAACCCCCTCCTTGATGGCAGGTTCAGTTACATCTGCACCTAGTGGCGGCAAAAAAGCCAATACCGGTGCGAAGGATATCCAATGGTTTAGCTCAACGCCTAAATCGACTTGGCAAGCAGTCAGCACGCCGAGCATTCATGAGATTAAGAGCACCGATCCCTTTGGCCATGACTTCGAGGTTCAACTCGATAAGCCACAGCAAACTATTGAAGGTTTTGGTGCGGCCTTTAGTGAATTAGGCTGGGCAGCCTTAGCAACACTCGACAAACAAAAACAAACTGCAGTCTTGCAACTGCTTTTTGACGCAAACGTGGGTGCGAATTTTAACCTCTGCCGCACGCCCATAGGCGCCAACGACTTTGCGCTTAAGTGGTATAGCTACGATGAAACCGACGGCGATTTTGACCTCAAGAAGTTCTCAATCGCCAATGACGAAAAAACCTTAATTCCCTTTATTAATGCCGCCAAGAAAATTCGACCCGATTTATCCGTATGGGCTTCACCTTGGAGCCCACCCACATGGATGAAAAAAAATAAGCACTACGCCATGACACCGAGCTGGCCGGGCGCAGCCACCAATGGGATACAGCCAGAGCAAATCGGCAAAGAAGGAAATGATTATTTTATTCTTGAGCCAAAATACCTTAAGGCCTATGCGAAATATTTCAGAAAATATGTAGAGTCCTATCAAAAGCACGGAATCAACATCAGCGCAGTTATGCCGCAAAACGAATTTAATTCTGCACAACCTTTTCCAAGCTGCTGTTGGACACCCGAAGGGCTCAACCAATTTATTCCCGAACTCGGTAAAGAAATGTCTCCGCTTGGGGTAGAGGTACTTTTTGGAACCTTAGAACGCGGCGATGCCAACCTAGTCAATCGCGTATTTAGCAACCCTGAATCTGCGGCGGTATTAAAAGGTGTAGGCGTGCAATGGGCGGGCAAACACGCCTTGCCGATTATTAAAAACAAATACCCGAAGCTGCGTATTTGGGGCACCGAACAAGAATGTGGGATGGGAACCAACGATTGGCACTACGCAAAATATGCGTGGAATTTGATTAAAACTTACATGAACAATGGGGCAAGTGCTTATCAATATTGGAATATGATTTTAAGTACCGATGTATACAGCACTTGGGGCTGGCCGCAAAACTCGCTGGTAACGGTTGATATGAAAAACAACAGCTTTACATTAAACCCCGAATATTATGTGATGCGACACTTAAGTAATTTTGTTCAGGCAGGTGCGCAATTTATTCCAGCATCTAGTTTTACTGGCTACGAAAATCAATTGTCGTTTTTAAATCCTGATGGCTCCGTTGTGATAGTCATTCAAAACGAAATGGCAGAGGAACTGACAGTGAAAGCAAAAATAGGTAATAAATTACTTGAACTAAAATTAACGCCAGATTCTTACAACTCGATTTTGATACCGAAAGCGCAATATAGCTAAGCTGGCTTCTGCTCGATTTTAGAAAAACTTTGAGGACAACAAAACGAATACAGGAAGAGCACTTGCGCACTCTTCCTGTATTTTTTTCATTACAAGGACTTCATAAATTTGATTAAGGCATCTTTGTCGCTTTGCGTTCTTGCCACATAAGCTTTGCGTGCATTAGCCGCTTCGCCATCGTGCCAGAGAATTGCATCGTTCAGCGTTTTCGCGCGACCATCGTGTAAGTAGGCTTCGCGGCCACCACCGGCGACATCAGCAGTGAAACCAATACCCCACAAAGGCGCAGTACGCCACTCGGCACCAGCAGCTTCACTTTCACCCAAATTGTCAGCCAAACCTGGGCCCATATCGTGCAGCAACAAGTCGGTATAGGGGTGAATGGTTTGGCTGCGAACTTCGGTCAAAGGTGCGTAGGCGCTGGTTTTCAAAGTCTCTTTGTGACAAGCATTACAACCAGCCTCACCGAACACCACTTCACCACGCAGAGCTTGCGAGTCATCCAAATTGCGACGCGCTGGTACACCCAAGGTAGCAATGTAACGCACCATTAAATCCAAATCGCTATTGCTTAACTCTGTTCCTGTTTGGCAATCGGTTTGACCGCTACCACAATCGAGTTTAGGCATAACAGACGTGGTTACTCCCATCTCAACATTGAGTGCAGCAGCAATTTGATGCTTCAAGGATGAGGTTGCCGCTTTCCAACCAAAACGACCCATGCGGGTTTGGCCAGTCACAGGATCCACCACTTTTTGTACGCGTCCGCTAATACCTGCACCATTATTTGCAGCGGCGATAGCGAGAATATCGGCTTCGGGTACTGCATCTAACAAACCTAAACCAACAAATGCAGGGCTGTTGCGCACAGAGAAAAAGTCTGGCGCTGTGCCGTTTACAAAGTTGTATTTAGGTTTGGTGAGTGTGTTGGGTGTGCCATCTGCATAGTTTGGCGCAGCGACAAAACCAGCGAGTTGAGTTTGCGCTTCACCAATACCAGAACCGCTGGTAGTGCTGAACGGCTGCAAGGAACCACCGTAAAGTGCATGTGGGGCACCCGCAGCGTTGCTGCCAATTTTCACAGCTTGGTTATTAATGGTGACACCCACACCGCGCGGAATAGAACGGCCATTATTAAAGTGGCAGGCTACACAGCTTGCAGCATAGAAACGTGGCCCAACCTTGCCTTGCATGGCAACGAAAGGTTCATTGGTTTGTACATCTGCGGTGTTGTTAGGATTTTGCGGCAACTCGCTGTGAATACCCGTGGTCATATCGGTATGAACCAAACGGCGACCTTGCATGAACAACTGTGCGCTACCGCCGTGAACTATATCCGGGCCACCTGCCATGTTACCGGCGTGTTGCTTAAACGCTTGCCAAGGTTCGCCAGAGTAGTTGTAAGGCAGGGTTGTACGGCCACCCAACCAAGCATTTTGCGGTAGCGGGAATGAATCCAAAACCGTTGGGCAGTTGGGTTCGTTATTAGATACAGGATTGCATTTCAAAATATTGCCGTTGCCATCAGTATCCAGTGTTGGTTTGCCAACCCAGGGCACTATGCCGTTAGCTTGATCGCCTTTGCCGCCGCCCACCAAATACAGCAATGCAGTGCCGTAATAGTTGTTGCGGCTACCGGCAGGATGCACCGCTGGCGCCGACAAAAATTGTGCGATTTCCATTTCAATACGATCGCCAATTTTCAACGGACGCTGCGGCAAATTGTTGGTGCGCTTCCAGTAATCGCGCAACACAGGATTATTCTGGGTCAGCGACAATTTGAAGTGATTTTGCTCGCCCGGCACCAAGGTTACGCCGGTGTTATCCATATATTCTGCAACAGTACCCACGCCGTAATAGAAGAAACGCGTGCCCGTACTCTCCATAGGAACTTGGCTATACATGTCGATATCAATGTAAGTACCGCCTTTTGCGATGTAGTCTTTTATCACCACAGTCACTGTGCGATCTAACCAGTAGTGCGGCAAGTAATGATCATAACCACTGCCCTGCTCCATATTGCGCAAGAAGCCGAACTCATCGGTAAAGGCTGGTACAGGCTCGGTGCGAACTTCACGGGCATGACGGTCGCGGCTGCGATCTGAAAAGGTGGTTTCAACACGATCTGCAAACTCCACTACACTCTCAGGCTCAAGTTGAGTGGTGTTGTTATAGAGTGGAATGATATTGCCCAAAGCAACCGAACTGGCAGCAGACGATGAACTGCTGGTGGTTGGTGAGCTGCTAGCAGCGCCGCCCGAACCATAAACTTTCAGTTCATAAATCGAGTAGCCCCAGTTATTACCCACACTGCGCGCGGTACCGTAAATGCGCACATAGCGATAAGTGCCGCTCACGTTATTAGTATCTGTGCGCGCGCCAAAAGTACCGCCGGTAAAAGTCGCCAAGTTTGCCCAATTGGTATTGTCGTTGGAACCCTGTACTTGATAGTTGGCCGCGTTCGCCGCCTCCCAATCAATTATCACACTGGTAAGCGTTTTTGCGGCACCAAGGTCAACACTAATCCATGAGGGATCTGTATTGATCGCCGATTCCCAACGCGTACCGCCATTGCCATCCACCGCATTAGCGGCAGGTTGCAACGCACTGCTAGCGGCGGTCAATTTGCCAGAGGCAAGGTTGGTTCCCGCTGCGGTGCTAGATGCAGCACTGCTGGTAGCCGTTGAAGAACTGCTCGCCACCACTGCCCCACCATAAATCTTCAGCGAGAAAATCGAATAGCCCCATTGGTTGCCAGTACTACGCGCCGTGCCGTAAATACGCACGTAGCGATAATTACCCGTCACCCCTACCGTATCTGTACGGTTGCCAAAGGTGCCGCCCGTTTTGGTAGACAAGGTGACCCACGTGGTGCCGTTAGTCGAGCCTTGCACTTGATAGGTTGCAGCGTTGGCCGCTTCCCAATCAATAACCACACTGGTTAATGCATATTGATTGCCGAGATCGACACTGATCCAAGATGGATCTGTATTGATTGCCGATTCCCAACGCGTACCGCCATTGCCATCAACCGCATTAGCGGCAGGTTGAAGCGCGGTACTCGCGGTTGCGGTTTTATTGAGCGCAAGATCAGTTTGCGCGAAGACATGGCCACTGCTAAAAAGCAGCATAGAGCATAAAAAATACACAAAACGCACTGCGTAAGTTTTGAACATGGATGACCTCCATTCGCCACACAAATTTGAGCCATCGTTATTTATTCAATGTGTAATTCACCCTGCTTCCTGCAGAAGAAACACCTGTGATGACTACAAATGAGGAGCAAAGTTAATTGTTTAAAGAAGCGCTTAGGCGAGCGAACCACTCTGGTGAAGCGCTATCGCATTATTATTGTTAGATGTACAGCATGCGCTTTTGCGCGCGCGAGGCGCGATGGAAAACGCGAACTTATAGTTGCATAAGGTGCGCAGCAAACCCTCCCACTAAGCCGGTAACGACATAGATGGGCCTCAAAATACATACGTGGGAATGCTGCAATAAGTGGGAAAACACAGCAAGCAACAACCATTTTTTGGTTGTTGCTTGCCAGTTATGTCAGTTTTGGCGCATAAAGTTTTTGGCGGAGCACGGCGATGAGAAACAGTTAACAATTCAAACCGGAAACAACTTATAGATCATCCACACGGCGAATCGATCCCCAAAAAACCTTTAAACCTGCTCGCCGGTTAATTTTTCATCGATTCACTTTTACAACTACTACAACTTAACCGCGACGCGCGGCTTCAATTTTTGCGATATCAATCTTACGCATTTGCATCATGGCGGAGAATGCGCGTTGAGCAGCCGCAGGGTCGGGATCTGTTATAGCTTGCATCAAAGCAGTGGGAGTAATTTGCCATGACAAACCCCACTTATCCTTACACCAACCGCACTCGCTTTCTTCGCCGCCATTTTCAATAATCGCGTGCCAATAACGATCGGTTTCAGCTTGATCTGCCGTGGCAACCTGAAACGAAAACGCCTCACTGTGCTTGAAGGCCGGACCACCATTGAGGCCGAGACAAGGAATTCCTAATACCGTGAACTCAACCGTTAATACGTTGCCCTTCTTGCCCGCCGGATAATCTCCCGGCGCAAAATGCACTGCATCAACCGATGAATCAGGAAATGTCTTCGCATAAAACTGCGCCGCCTCTTCGGCATCGCCGTTGTACCAAAGGCAAATAGTATTTTTCGCTTGCTTGCTCATATCGACTCTCCATTACATGATTTTTAACAGAAGCATTAAATAAAATCGCGTTTTCTATTCTGGATATTGATGGCTATTAACAACATAAAGGCAGCAACCAATATCTGCACTGCAATAATGCCAACAGCGGTTGAATTCCAAACACTCACTGAGCCATATTTATAACGCTCAATGGGTTCGAGATAGGAAATAACCCAAAGGTAAATAGGCGTGAACAATTCAAAGAAAAACATAGCCAGAATGGTGCGCCCGTAGGATTGATAGATAATACCCGTACTCAGGGTACCCAAGTAAGCGATAAAAATACCTATAAATACCATGACGATAAAAGGTACAGTTCCAACGGGAAGCACGCCCAACCCATAGGAAAAATAAAACGCAACTACCACCATTAACAACCACAACAGTGAAAATACCGAGAGGTTTATGAATAATTTTGCCGCTGTAAATTCTTTTACGGTAACCGGAAGGCTCATAATAAAAATCTGCGTAGCTTTTTGCTTTTCTAATACTATGGTTTTCATCAGTAGCAACATTGCACAAGTGCACACAGGCGCAATTAATAAAGTAAAACCAATATTAGCAAAAGCCCAGATTGGCACGCGCCCAAATAACAAGCTTATAATTGCAATAGCCGCGACTATCATGACCGAAAAAATCAAGAGCATTTTGCGCATTATCAAAAAATCTTTTTTAACAAGTTGCGGAATAATTGAAGCACTCATAGACTCACCTCCTTTTCGTTACCTGCGCTTTTATTAGCTGCTTTGGCACTGATAACATTTGCTAGAAATATTTCTTCCAGCGTTAGTCGTTCAATGGCATTTATTTGCAAGCCCGCATTCGTCAACTCTTCAGAAATTGAGCCTTCATAATTATTTACCGTAAGCGTGCACAAACGACCACTCTGTTGCATCTCTCTAATATTAGATAACGCTGGCAAAGGGATATTGTTCATATTGGTTAGACGTAACCTTCTCCAACCATCAATAAAATCTTCTTTATTGCGCGACTCAATAATTCGGCCGCCGTAAATAAAGGTGATGTAATCTGAAATTTGTTCTACATCTAAAGTATTATGCGATGAAAAAATAACGGAATGAGTTTCGTCTTGAAGGCTGCTCATCATTTCATCAAGCACTTCTTTTCTTACTACTGGATCAAGCCCTGTTGTTGGCTCATCGAACACCAATAAATTGGGGCGACGCGCCAATGACAGCAGCAAAGTCGTTTTAACTCTTTGCCCATGCGAAAGTCCTTTTACTTTTTGATCTTTATTAAGATCGAGACGGCGCAATAAATGTTTTGCGTATTCCGCATCCCATGAATTAAAAATAGACTTCACAAAATCCATGTGAAACTCTATGGTTTCCGTTTCGTAAAGTCGCATATCTTCAGCGACAAAACCTATTTTTCGTTTTGCCGCTAGCTGGTCGCTAGGCATAGCGTGACCTAACACATTAACTGATCCGCTATCAGGCCCAATCAATCCCATTACAATTCGCAAGAGGGTAGATTTACCTGCGCCATTTGGCCCAACTAAACCCATGACAGTTCCTTGCTCAAAAGACAGATCAACATCGTGCAATTGAAAATGCGGATAATATTTTGAAATAGCTTTCAGCTCTATTGCCGGGGGCAAATCAATTGAATCAGCTAAGCTCATTTTACTTTTCCTTACTAAAGATATTTTTTTAACATCTGCAAGAGTTCGTCTTCAGTTATCGCCAGCGAATTTGCCAATTTAGTGGCCTGCTGTAAGTGCTGAATTAATTCTTCTCGCTGCAGCGAATTCATATCGAGCGCTTCGCTCACCCAACTACCCTTGCCTTGCTGCGTCGCAATGACACCTTCGCGCTCCAATTCCAAATACGCACGCTTGATGGTGATAATGCTTACCTTGGTTTCCGTTGCCAGCTCGCGAATAGAGGGTAACGGAGTGCCGGGCGGCCAATCACCCACGGCCACTCGCTGCGTAATTTGCTCCATGATTTGTTGATACATAGGGCGCGTATCGGTTTGGGAAAACACGAAGTTATATTTCATATAGGCTAACTAATCTCGCAACGTAAAACTGGCGCAACAAAGGCTGAGGCGGAGTAAAGGAGCGACCAATACTACGCCTTGCTTGAACCTTCACTCACCTTATTTAGGCAATTGGTAATCAAATTTTTCCGTGCAGGGGAGTTCGCCGCCAACACCAGCGGGCTTGCATTTAAACGGCCCCTTGCCTTGAATTCCCAAGTACTTTCCTGTCCCACCAATAATTTGATTGATCCCTTCTGACGCACCATTGGACGAGTAATCACCCGTGTATTGAACAAAAAACCTATCGCCATCTGCATCGCCAAAAGTGCAGAAGCCCATGCCCTTTCCTTGGCCACCCACCATAAAGAAACTGCCAGAACAGTTAGCCGGCCCAAGATGCAGCGGCCCTTCACCTTTGTCGTTAAAAGCAGTCCCCGTCACCATCCCGGGCGCACCCGCACCTCTGAAGTTCGTGTGAATACTAATACTTCCAGACTTTGATAAAGATTCCGCAAAAGCACTTACAGCAAAAGCCCCAAGCGAAAACGCTATCGCCAATATCACCATCAATTTTTTCATACACCCTCCTATTTTATATTCCCGCATTCCTATAGCAGCAAATGCACCTTGTACCACTCATAAAATTCAATATACACAGTATACACACTTAACACAAAGGATCAACGGGTAGAATAAAAATTAAGCGCGCCTTGACCGAAATCAATAATTCCTGTAATTTCAGAAAATACTGAAATTACAGGAATTAAGAAATGACCAAAAACCTCACTCCAATGATCCAATCCTGCGTCATGCATTTTGGTGAGATGGGCAGCCGCTGGGGAATCAACCGCACCGTTGGGCAAATGTATGCACTTATCGTCCTCAACAAAGAACCTTTGTGCGCCGATGATATTGCAGAAGCCTTAGGATTTTCGCGCTCCAATGTGAGCATGGGGATTAAAGAATTGCTGTCATGGGAGCTGATTAAACTTCAGCATTTACCGGGAGAGCGCCGCGAATTTTATTCAGCGCCGGGCGATGTTTGGGACATCGCCAAAATCTTGATTGAGCAAAGACGCAAACGCGAAATTGACCCCACCCTTTCAACCCTGCGCAATCTTTTAATTGAAAGCCCCGCCAACAGCGAAGAGGAATACGCGCAAGAGCGTATGCGCGAAATGCATGAGCTGATTGAAATGTTGACGCTTTGGACGAGCGAAATTCAACGTTTGGATTCCGCTAAGTTAGGCAAACTGCTGAAACTCGGCAGCAATATAGGTAAGGTCTTAGACATGAAAGACAAATTGCTGGGCCGCTAAACATTTGCAGAAATAGTTCGCAACACCGAGGTAATATCCATGATAGACACCCTAATTCTTTCACGCATACAGTTCGCAGCAAATATTTCGTTTCATATTTTATTTCCCACCATCACCATTGCGCTCTGCTGGTTTTTATTATTTTTTAAAATCCAATACAACCGCACTAACGACGAAGTTTGGATGCGCATTTATCGTTTCTGGGTAAAAATTTTTGCACTGACGTTTGCGCTGGGTGTTGTGAGTGGCATCACCATGAGTTTTCAATTCGGCACTAACTGGCCAGGCTATATGAAAACGGTAGGTAATATTGCGGGGCCTCTACTCGGTTACGAAGTGCTCACTGCATTTTTTCTGGAAGCAACTTTTTTAGGGATTATGTTATTCGGCATCAATCGTGTTTCAAATCGCATTCATACGCTCGCGACTTTTTTAGTGGCATTTGGCACCAGCATGTCGGCCTTTTGGATTATCGCACTCAACTCGTGGATGCAAACTCCCGCAGGTTATGAAATGCGCGATGGCGTTGCACACCCCGTTGATTGGATTGCGATTATTTTTAATCCATCCATGCCTTATCGTTTAGCGCATATGCTTACTGCATCGGGCATTACTGCTGGTTTTTTAATTGCGGGGATTTCTGCCTACAGAATTTTAAACGATGACCACAAACCTGCACCGCGCCGCGCCTTAAAAGCTTCGGTATTTGCTTTGGCTTTTTTGGTTCCCTTACAAGCATTACTTGGAGATATGCACGGATTAAATACGTTGCATCACCAACCTGCAAAAATTGCAGCTATGGAAAGTGTGTGGCACACAGAGAAAGGCGCACCCTTAATTTTATTTGCAGTACCCGATCAAAAAACAGAAAGCAATTTGTATTCAATTGAAATTCCGCGCGGCGCAAGTTTAATTTTGGGACACGACATCAATGCCGAAATTAAAGGACTCAACGAATTTAAAGATGCTCACCCACCCGTTAAACCCGTTTTCTATGGTTTCAGAATTATGGTCGGCATAGGTTTGTTGATGTTATTAGTGGTGTGGGCAGGCGCTTGGCACTATTGGCATAAAAAAGAATTACCGCACTTTATGCTAAAAGTATTTTTAGCCATGACTTTTTCCGGTTGGATTGCAACTCTTGCTGGCTGGTACGTTACTGAAATTGGTCGCCAACCTTATTTGGTCACCGGCATTTTAAAAACAGCAGATGCCGTTACCCAATTACCGGCACACAATGTAGGCACATCATTAACACTTTATTTATTGCTTTATGCGTTTTTATTAACGGCTTACATTCGCACATTATTTGTAATGGCTCGCAAAGCCATTCTGGTTGATAGACCCGAAGACATAAAAAGCTTGCAAGAAAAAATCCACGAAACCGAAAGCGCGCCCGTATAAACCGGAGGATTTTAAAATGACAACAACTTTGTTAACAGGCGAAGCCTACTGGTTACCCGTTATTTTTATCGGGCTTATGGGCTTGGCATTTTTTCTCTACGCCATTTTGGATGGTTACGATTTAGGCGTAGGAATTTTATTACCCAAAGATTCTGAACCACAACGCGACATGATGATTGCTTCCATAGGCCCATTTTGGGATGCCAACGAAACTTGGCTTGTACTCGGCGCAGGCATTTTATTAATTGCATTCCCGCAAGCGCACAGTTTGGTTTTATACAATTTATATTTGCCAATTGCTGCCATGTTGATTGGGTTAATTTTGCGCGGTGTTTCTTTTGATTTTCGCGCAAAAGCACCGGAAGACCACAAAGCCGTTTGGGACTATACCTTCAAAGCCGGTTCAATTATTGCCACACTCGCACAAGGTTACATGCTTGGCAGTTATGTGATGGGCTTTGAGCACAGCCTACCCGCTTATTTATTTTCTGCATTGAGTGCCGTATGTGTAACGGCGGGCTACAGTTTTATTGGCGCAGCATGGTTAGTGTTTAAAACTGAAGGGGATTTGCAGTTACGCGCGGCACGCTGGGCGCGCAAATGTGGTTGGTTGACCGCATTGGGAATCGCAACTGTCTCAATTGTGAACCCACTGCTCAGCCACACAATTTTCGATAAATGGTTTGGCAGTGCCATGGTTATTTTATTGTTATTTATCCCCATTTTTTGCGCGGTGTTATTTTTTATTGTGGATCGCTACCTTGCGCATTTCCCGCACGATAAAGATTTCGGTTCATGGATTCCTATTGTATGCATCGCCATGATTTTCTTATTGTGTTTTATCGGGCTCGCTTACAGCTTTTTTCCTTATGTTGTGCCAAACAGCATGGATATTTGGCAATCTGCCAGCGCGCCTGAATCACTAAAATTTATTCTTTACGGCGTCATCATTGTATTGCCTACAATTATCGCCTACTCCATTTACTCCTATTCAGTTTTTTCCGGTAAAGCAACACACTTGCGTTACTACTAAATTTCATTTTTATTTCAGTTCTCTTTATTTCAATAGCAGTTGATCAAACCTTGCGCCCAGCATTCGCTGGGCTTTTTTTTGACACACGTGCTTGCCCGTAACAAAAGCATCATCAAATCGTCTAATTCCCGCCACTTTTTAGTAACAACCGCTCTCTAAGATGCTCCCGACTTAAACCATAACCGGGAGATTCACATGGAATTTTTAGGCTTAAAAAAATTAACGCTGGCATTCGCATGCGTCATAGCAAGTGTTGGTGCATCAGCCGATCTTTATTTTTCTGAATACGTTGAAGGCTCAAGCAACAACAAAGCGCTGGAAATTTATAACAACAGCAATAGCGCCGTGAATCTCAGCGGTTACAAAGTAGAAATGTATTTCAACGGCAGCACCAGCGTAGGTTTAACCATTAATTTAACCGGTTCGGTTCCTGCACAAGGTACGTTTGTACTCGCTCACGCCAGTGCCAATAGCACAATTCTCGCGAGTGCAAATCAAACTAACAGCGCAAGCTGGTACAACGGCGATGACGCAATCCTATTAAAAAATGGCTCCACAATTATCGATTCTATTGGCCAAGTAGGTGTAGACCCAGGCACTGAATGGGGCACGGGATTAACGAGCACTGCCGACAATACGTTGCGCCGCAAAACCTCCATCACTACCGGCAGAACAGCTGCTACAAGTTCGTTTGATCCAAGCCTAGAGTGGGATGGTTTTGCAACAGACACTTTTGACAATCTTGGCACTTATCAAGGCAGCAACAATGGTAGCGGCAATGGAAACGGCAGCGGCAATCAGTCCAATGCCTGCGGTGCAGCCAGCACATTAATTTCCGCTATTCAGGGCAGCGGCAGTGCGAGCCCACTCGCGGGTAGCAATGTCAGCGTTGAAGCTATTGTTGTGGCGAGCTTTCAAGCTAGCGGCCAAATTGGTGGTTTCTTTTTGCAAGAGCCCGACAACCTTGCCGACAATAATCCTGCAACATCAGAAGGCATTTACGTAGCCAGCACTACACCTGTATCCGTAGGCGACAAAGTGCGCGTAAACGGCACAGTTGCAGAGACTTTTGATTTAACACAAATCACACCAACGAGCGTGAGTGTTTGCGCCAGCAATCAACCTTTACCCACTGCAACCGCTATCGCCCTGCCCCTAGCAACCGTCAATGATTTTGAAGCAGTAGAAGGCATGTTAGTGACAGTACCGCAAACCTTAACCGTGAACGAAACTTACGGACTTGGCCGCTACGGACAAGTTTTGTTAGCCGATGGTCGCTTACCACAACCAACAAATGTAGTTAGTCCAGGCGCAGCCGCAATTGCGCAGCAAGCGCAAAATAATTTAAATAAATTATTATTGGATGACGCCAGCAATGTGCAAAATCCTGATCCAGTTATTTTTCCGGCACCCGGCTTATCTGCAACTAATCCATTGCGCAGCGGCGATACAGTAACGGGCTTAACTGGCGTTATGACTTATGATTTCGGTGCCTATCGTTTGCTTCCAACTCTTACGCCTAATTTTGTAAAAACTAACACTCGCACTACCGCGCCTAAAATTGCGGCCAATGCAAATTTAAAAGTTGCCAGCTTTAACGTGCTTAATTTCTTTAATGGCAATGGTGTTGGCGGTGGCTTCCCCACAGCGCGCGGCGCAAATACAGCAATGGAATTTGCTCGCCAAAAAGCAAAAATTGTTAGCGCATTAGTTGGTTTGAATGCTGATGTTATTGGTTTACTAGAATTGGAAAACGATGGTTACGATACTTATTCTGCAATCGCTGAATTAACCGCTGCACTCAACACCGCAACAGGCAGTAATCAATGGACTTATATTAACCCCGGCTTAAGCAAAGTGGGCACAGATGAAATTGCTGTTGGCATGATCTATCGTAAAGATCGCGCAACTGCGATTGGCCAAACCGCTATTTTAGATTCCAGCGTAGAACCTTTATTTATCGACACCAAAAATCGTCCAACGCTGGCACAAAGTTTCCGCGCAACCCAAGGCCGCGGTGTAATTACAATTGCGATTAACCATTTAAAATCCAAAGGTTCTGACTGCAATGATTTGGGCGATATGGACACTGGCGATGGCCAAGGCAATTGCAATATCACCCGCACTAACGCCGCACAAGCCTTGGTAAGTTGGCTTTCACGCAAACCTACCGGCGTAAACGATGGCGATTTCCTGATTATCGGTGACCTCAACTCCTACGCGAAAGAAGACCCCATTAGCAAAATTACTAACGCAGGCTATACAGATTTAATTCAAAAGTTTGGTGGCGCCGGCGCTTACTCTTATGTGTTTGATGGACAAGCAGGTTACCTCGATCATGGCCTTGCAAGTAAATCACTCGCAGCCCAAGTTTTGGATGCTGCTGATTGGCACATCAACGCCGACGAACCTATTAGCCTCGATTACAACACTGAATTTAAATCTGCTGCGCAAATTAATAGTTTCTACGCAAGCGATGCTTATCGCTCATCTGATCACGATCCTTTAGTGATTTCGCTAAAATTAATTACTGATCTGGATGGCGACGGCGATGTTGATAGCGACGATATCAAGATTGTCACAAATGCACTGAATACTGTCGCGTCAGCACTGGATCAACGCGATGTAAATGGCGACGGAATCATCAACGCCCTCGATGCCCGCGCACTGACTTTGCAATGCACTCGTCCTGCATGCGCAACTAAATAAGGAGTTCAACATGAAAAAGCTTTTAGCATTACTCACACTAGGAATTTCGCTTAACTCCCAAGCACTGACAATTGATCTTGTGCCTAGCGAATCTCAAATCAATTCTGGTGCAACAGTACAAATTGATGCAAAAATTTCTGGACTCAAATCACAAGGCGCAACATCGCTCGGCGTGTATGATGTCAACCTAAACTTCGACAGCAGCTTGTTTGTATTGAATAGCATTAGCTGGGGCGACAGCGTAAAAGGCAACCAATTAGATTTAAATCATTTTGGCAGCCTACAAATAAGCGACGCAAGCAATTCGGGCTTGGTTAATTTATTTGAACTATCGTTCGATGATGTATGGAGCTTGGAAAATTTACAAGCAAATAGCTTCACGCTCTTTAGCTTAGTTTTCTCGAGCATTGCAAATGGCAGTGGCGCATTTACCTTAAGTGCAAACGCACTGGGTGACGCCTACGGCAGCGGCTTTAACCTGGATGCTATCAATAACACTCGCGTCGATGTAAAAGCCGTATCAGTACCTGAGCCTGCAATTAATTTCTTGATGTTGATTGGATTAATAGCCTTAGGCTTTGCTCGCATTAAACGACAAGATTAATTTTCTAAAATAAAAAAGCCCGCACGACCAACAAAGCGTACGGGCTTTTTAATAAATTATGTAAAGACAACACTGCGCTATTATCGTGAAGCCAGGTTAGCTGTAATTAAAACTACAATATACAAAACAACTAACAAAAACTCCCACATCAAACTTTGAAACCTATGCTCAAATAGCCACGCCCAACGTTCCGAAAAAGAGATAGGTCGAGCCAAGCTAATCAAACGATCTATATAATCGTTAGCCAGTTCGCCTTCGAATAACTTTTTGCGTTTTCCGGCCTTTATTAAAATATCTTGATTACCCACCATTAAAACTGTTCTTCCAAACAGGCTATAACTGCGAATCTCTTGCTCCCGCTCAACAGCAACATGTTTATCGTTACTTTTCAATAAAACCCACGGAACCAAAGCACCCAGCTTTTTATTCGTTAGTTTGTGTGCCTTGATTAACGACAACAACTTAAATCCATGCACCATAAGAAAAGCTGATGCGTAAAAAACGCTCTCTTCTTCGGCAGAAAAGAGTAAAGGTATATTCAATACAATTAATGGAGCCCAAAGCCAAAGAGCCCATTTATTAAAATTTCTCAAGAAAAAAGTATACTCAATCCACTGAATACGCTTGTCGTTTATAGCGGGCGGGTAATTACGACTAACTAGGCTTAGCTCAGCGCCCGACACAAAAGCTTTCAAATTTTCTTTGTGGCGTTTCTCAAGTAGAAAGGCAATGCCAAAGCCAATGACTAACAAAATCCAAAATAATGTTTTACATAAGGACTCAAGCTTGCGATAAGCGATCTGCTCACTTTTTACTTTTTTTAGAACAGCATCAAGTTCTGGAGATGAAAATAGTCCTAATCGAGCACCGTATTTGCTAAACCTATTAATATATAAGCCATTAAAATCGGCTGCTAAAATTTCATTATTAAAGGCTACCAAAGCAACCAAGTCATCCTTAGGTTGCTTGACAAATACATCTTGAGCCTCACCCTTATCATTTGCGCGATAAATAGATCCGTGGGACAGATTATCGCCTTGAGATAAAACAAAATAATCATCTCCCAAAATGGCAACACCTGTTGGCCAACGATCCGCTTTTGGCAAAAGGCCTGCCCTAGCAGGGAAACGCTGATAATTGCGATCAAATTTTTTATCAAGCAGAGGGATTTTAGTCAGGGAGTTGTCATTACAATTTGCTAACCACAAAAAGCTATCTTTACGCTTTAACTGATTGGGGAATTGTATTTCTTCTGAACTACTAAGCTCATCCAACACCTTCCCACTGCTATCTAACCAATAAAGTTTGTGCTCTGTCGTATTCGCTAAGAATATATTTTCGCTTTCATCTATATCAACCCAAAATGTACGTGTGAACTTATTGGGGAAATTTGCCAAGGGCTCACATTCTAGGTTTTGCCACTTGCATCGAGATAGACGCCCCAAAGCAGATGAAAAATATGAGGGCAGTTCTTTTGTTATTCGATATTTCGCGAATTGTTTTTCCAGTACATTGGGTTTGTAGCTTTGCGGCACCATAAGCAAATCGCCATTTGGAAAAAAGCTAATGCCGCCGGTTAAAGTTTCAATACCTAATACTTTTAAATCACGTTGATCTATATATTTTCCCTTAGCATCGTAACGCAGAATATGGGATTTTATTTTTATATAGAGATTACCCTGTTGATCCTTCGCCAAAATATCTGGCCCTTGGTTTTCATGCCATTTTGCACCCGCAAAACTTTGCAAATACAAAAGTCCGCCAAAAAATACCAGAACCAACACAACCCATTTCATATCAACTTTCAAACCCAACTCCTTTCCCATGAGGGATAACATTTATTATATGTAAACACTTAAATTTCAAACAAAAAAAATCCACCAGAGGTGGATTTAAAAATAAAGGCTTATTTAACTCAACACTAAATTATCGCGGTGGATTAATTCATTGTCTTCTTGGTAACCCAAAATACTGATGATTTGGCTACTGGGTTTACCGATAATTTTGCGCGCTTCATCTGCATGGTAATTTACCAAACCGCGCGCGATTTCACGGCCATCCATATCAGCACATATAACCATATCGCCACGGGTAAAATCGCCGCGCACCTCTTTTACGCCGACAGGCAATAAACTCTTCCCAAGCTCGCGCACAACGCGTACAGCACCATCATCCAAAATTAACGTACCGCGCGTTTGCAACTGACCTGAAAGCCAGCGCTTGCGTGCCGCTTGCGGTTGCTGATCTGCCCACAAAAATGTTCCAATATTTTCGCCTGCAGCAATTTTTAGCAAGGCATCTTCAATGCGACCGCCAACAATAACTGTGTCTGCACCTGAACGCGCCGCAACACGTGCCGCGCGAACTTTGGTGATCATTCCACCACGACCTAATGCCCCGCCAGTACCGCCGGCCATTTGCTCAAGACGAGTATCGTCGGCGGCAATTTCACTCAATAATTTTGCATCAGGATTTGAGCGGGGATCGCTGTCGTACATACCTTTTTGGTCGGTGAGAATTACCAGCAAATCGGCTTCAATTAAATTGGCAACCAATGCGCCCAGCGTATCGTTATCGCCAAAACGGATTTCATCGGTAACTACCGTATCGTTTTCATTAATGACAGGAACAACGTTCAAACCCACTAAGGCTTTTAAAGTCGAACGAGCGTTTAAGTAACGCTGGCGAGAAGAAAGGTCATCGTGATCAAGCAAAACCTGCGCGGTTAGCAAACCATAGCGCTGAAATTCCACCTCATAAGTTTGGATCAAGCTCATTTGGCCAACCGCTGCCGCGGCTTGCAATTGATGGGTTTCCGTTGGGCGAGAATCCCATCCCAAACGGCGCATACCCGCCGCCACAGCACCGGAGGATACCAATACCAATTCAATACCTTGCAAACGCAGCTTGGCCATTTGTGCAACCCAACCGGCAATGGCTTTTGCATCAAGGCCGCGCCCGTCATTCGTCAACAAAGCACTACCAATTTTGACCACCCAGCGCTTGGCTTGGGGGATTAAGTCTCTTTTACTCATAAAATTTTTGCTTACTCAAACGCGGCTGCTCGCGAGCCATAATGCGGTAGATATACCAACCTAGCCGCGAATTATTACATATCCCCCAACTTAATAGCCAAACAAAGCGATACCTCCTAATGCCCGTGTACAAAGTGCATACAATTCCATACAGAAAAGAACATTTTTTTCTATAGAATGATAATGCTTCCACATTTTTTGCACATTCTGTAAACTCAATTCAACAAAAAGTACAGAAAGTGTCGTCGGCAACAACATTAACCTTTGATAAAACTTTAAGATTTTCCATGGACTCTAATAACATTTATAACGGCGCGACCAAGATTCAAGCAGTACCCCATTCAAAACTCCCCAAAAACCTCTGGCAAAATTTAAGGCAAACACTGTATTGGCGCTTTAAAGTGAAAACCTCACTTAGCGTTGCCAACGTGTTTTCTCACTATGCTGTACTGCAACGCGACATGCCCGTTCCGATTTGGGGAACAACTGATCCCGGCGAGTTTGTTGAAGTGTCATTCGGCTCTCAAACTGTTACCACTCGTGCCGATCGTAAAGGTAATTGGAAAGTCCATCTTGCGCCCATGGCGGCAAACGCCGAGGGGCAGAAGCTTTACATCAAGACTTATTTCAAGATGATCACCCTGCATTATGTTGTTGTGGGTGAAGTTTGGGTTTGCTCCGGCCAATCCAATATGGGCTGGACAATTGATCTGTCTGCCGATAAAGAAAAGCACTTAGCAGAAGCCAATAACACACTGATTCGCATGCTGCCTGTTCCATCGGCGCGCGCCAGCAAACCTCAAACGGCTTTGCCAGATTGCCAATGGGCTGAAAGCCACCCAGATCATACCCAGCATTGGTCAGCAGTCGGCTACCATTTTGCGCAAGAACTCTATGCCGAGCTAAACGTACCCATCGGAATTATTTGGTCTGCACTCGGCGCCACTAAAATTCAGGAGTGGACCAGCCAAGAAGTTAATCATCACCACGCATATGAAATTCCGGAAGAATGGAATGAGAACGAACCGTCTAGCTTATTTAATACCATGATCGCTCCATTGATTCCCTATGCGATTCGCGGTGTTGCATGGTATCAAGGCGAAGAAAATCATTGGGGCGCGGGGCTTTATCAAACTCAACAATCCGCAATGATTGAAGATTGGCGCGAGCGTTGGGGGCAAGGCAGTTTTCCATTTGTTTACGTGCAGCTCGCTAACTTTGGCAAAACTCATGCTGAACCCTGGAGCGCATGGGCCGAACTACAAGAAGCTCAATTGCAAAGCTTACAACACCCAAACACTGCAATGGCTGTGGCAATTGATGTGGGCGAAGCTGACGACATTCACCCTCGCCGCAAAGAGCCAGTTGGCCGTCGCTTGGGCATTGCTGCCCTCGGTAAATTTTACAAGCGCCGCGAAATTTATTCCGGCCCACTGTTTCGCGAATTTAAAATTGAAGGAGATAAAATTCGTATTTTCTTTGATCATGTTGGCAAAGGCTTACAAACAACTGATGGGCAAGAACTGAAGTGGTTTGAAATTGCCGAATTGAATCCAATCCCGGGCAAAAATGCGAAATTTTTTCCAGCAACCGCTGTAATTGATGGCGATACAATTCTTGTATCAAACCCCAACATGACCAAACCCATTGCTGCGCGCTATGCGTTTAATGCAAATCCGGAAGGCTGCAATCTTTGTAACTCAGAATTGTTGCCGGCATCACCATTCCGCACATCGCTAGATTGGAGCGCAACACTCGGCAATAATCCCAAGCGCCCCATTAAACAATTACCCGTTGCGACCCATGAACGCTTATCGGTCACCACCAATAATGAAATCGCTTTGAATCTAGGTGCGCAATGGGCAAAAAACGCCATTCCACAGCATGCAGTTTATGAAATTTTGGAAAAGCCAAAATTTGGCAGGCTGACAGGAACCCCACCTAATTTACGCTACCAAGCAAATAAGCAAGGCGTGGATAAAATTGTATTCAAAGTGAAAATTGGTGAACTACAAAGTAATAGCGCGAGCATTATTATTGATATAATTGATAGCGCACTGGAAAACACAGAATCAAATTTTGCGGCTGATTCGCTGCTGGTAAACTAAAAATAAGAAGCCGCTAAAGACTTCTATAGCGGCTTTTCATAAAACTATACTTGAAGTTATATCAGCGCCTCATCTATTTTTTGCCTTAGCCTCATTTATAAATACCACTAGTTTGTGGATTGCATAAACAGCGCAAAGATACATTTCTGGACGCAAGGGTACTGAATAACGTCCATCGGTATGCAACACAACATACATGAATGTCATATAACAAAGCGGTACATATAAAGTTAGCACTACCCAATTCTGATCCCGATCCTTTTTGGTAAGCAGCCATATACCCCCCAAAAAGGCCGCCCATACGAGCCACATATGCGATTGTTTCATCAAGACAAAACTGAGCAAAGCCGGTTTGGATTTGTGATAAACACTTGAATTGACCGGATACTGATAAATATCCCCATCACCTGCTAAAATATTCCAACCCCAAAACTCAGCTGGCTTTTGCCACAAATACCAACGCAAATAATGCAGAGGCTCATTGAACATTCTGTCAATCAACACACCTAAAAATGCTTTTCGATTGTCTTGATATTTTTCAATTTCAATGTCGGCTGGATTGCCCCCCTTACGCCCCTCAAGGATATTAGCCTTCCACACGGAATGATATTCGCTATGTGACCCGATAATCAGATTTTGAAATGCACGATCAGCACTTGATTCATTTTCGGGTGAAACGTTTTTCAAATCACGCAACATCCAAGCTGCAACAACGAGAAGAAAACATCCCAAAAATGGAATCCCAACCTTTAAAACGGTCAGTATTTTTTTTCTGTTTTGTTTTAACGCATAAAAAACAATTAACAATAAAGGAATAAAGAGGACTATTGGGTTAACAAGGTAAGTCAACCCGAAAAGCAATCCACATAGCCCCCACTTCCACGGAGATTCCCGAGAAGAACTTGCAACACTTACATAGGTATAAATAACTAATAACAACATAAATGTAAACAAAGTTTCAGACAAAAAATTGCCACCCAAACTATTTAAATGCGGGCTTAATGCGGTAAGCAATGCGGAAATTATTGCGGCAAGAGCAGGTAGAAAATAGCGACCGACGAAATAGGTAACCCCTACAATTACCCCCCCCAAACAAGCCTGCAAGGTCAAAACCAATGGATAGAAAGGAATTTTAAACAGATCCGCCAGCTTAAAACATATAGCCAAAAAAAACGGGTATCCGGGAGCCCAGTATGAATCAGGGGCAGGAATACCCACCCTGCCTCTTGAAAAAACTCCATAATCCACTAAATTTTTTGCGTAATAATAATAGGAGCTAGCATCCCCTCTTATTGGATCTGTTATATCGAGATTCAATATATAAATCCAGCGGATGATAAATCCGAGGGCAAATAATATAAACCCAAACCAAAGATCTTTATTCGCAATAAATTTACCAAACGTTGACAAGAGGAACTCCTTGTTTTTTTACCTTTTTTAGTAGCGCACGTACTCTACTTCAACATCATAATCATCTTCATTGAAGTCATCATCCTCGCCCGCAGCCAAACGAGCTTCACGCATAGCAATACGCAATTCTTCAATTCTTTCACGCGCTTCGTGCGCCATTTGATTTTGCAATTCTGTTTCACGCTCGCGCGCTTCGGGATTTTCGCTCTCTTCTTCCCAAATAGCCTCGAGGTGATCCATGATGCGGCCAGATAATGCTGCAGTACCATCGCGATGCAACGCAGAAATGCGGAACACTGGACCTTGCCATTGCAACTCATCAATCACAGCTTGGCAACGAGCATCCGCCTCTTCGGGGTCTAGCAAATCCACTTTATTCAACAGCAACCAACGATCACGAGTCGCGAGCGTTGGGCTGAATTTTTGCAATTCGTTGGCGATAATTTTCACATTTTCTGCTGGATTAGAACCATCCGGCGGAGACATATCCACGGCGTGTAGCAACAGACGGCAACGGGTTAAGTGCTTGAGGAAACGCACCCCCAAACCTGCCCCTTCTGATGCACCTTCGATCAAACCCGGAATATCCGCAATCACAAAGCTGCGATATTGCTGAACTTTTACCACACCGAGATTTGGGATAAGAGTGGTAAACGGATAATCCGCCACTTTTGGTTTGGCAGAACTTACTGCGCGGATAAAACTGGATTTACCGGCATTCGGCAAACCTAACATGCCTACATCTGCCAGAACCTTAAGCTCAAGCTTGAGGTTACGCGATTCACCTTCAGTACCGGGCGACGTTTTGCGCGGAGTGCGGTTGGTACTGGATTTAAAACGGGTGTTACCCAACCCGTGGAAACCACCTTGAGCAACTTTTAGTTTTTGGCCGTGTTCGGTGAGATCACCGAAGACTTCTTCGGTATCTGTATCAATTACCGTAGTTCCAACAGGAACTGGCAAGCACAAATCCGCACCTTTAGCGCCAGTGCAATCTTTACTGCCACCTTTCTCGCCATTTTCTGCGCGATATTTCGGCTGAAAACGATAGTCGATAAGCGTATTCAGGTTTTCATCGGCAACCAGATAAACGCAGCCACCGTCACCGCCGTCACCGCCGTCCGGGCCGCCTTTGGAGATAAACTTTTCCCGGCGGAAACTCATCATGCCGTTGCCGCCATTGCCAGCTTCAACGTGGATTGGGGCTTCATCAACAAACTTCACAATATTCTCCGGGGAAAAATTAACTCAATACAACTGATTGAAAATAGACCACAAATAAACAAAAAGCCCTATCGGTTTAAGGACAGGGCTTTTTATTTTTCTTAATGCCCACTGCAAGCAGTAAGCTTGGCTGACTTTAGAACGTCAAATTACTGCGCAACAGGAACGATGCTTACGTATTGACGGCCAAAAGCGCCTTTAATTTCAAACTTAACATGACCATCAGCCTTGGCGAACAAGGTGTGATCTTTACCGAGACCAACGTTCACGCCAGCGTGAAATTTGGTGCCGCGTTGACGAACAATAATGCTACCAGCCGGAATCAATTGACCGCCGAATGCTTTAACACCAAGGCGTTTCGCTTCTGAATCGCGACCGTTGCGGGTACTACCGCCAGCTTTCTTGTGAGCCATTTTCTAAACTCCTAATAAATTGATGGGGTATTAACCGTTGATACCGGTAATTTTAACTTCGGTGAACCATTGACGGTGACCTTGACGCTTCATGTGGTGCTTACGACGACGGAATTTGATGATCTTCACTTTGTCAGCACGGCCATGAGCAACCACTTCAGCAGTAATAGTAGCGCCAGCTACTACGGGAGCACCAATCTTGATGTCTTCGCCGTTTGCAACAAGGTATACCTTGTCGAAAGTTACAGTGCCACCAGTGGCGAATTCGATTTTTTCGAGTTTGAGGGTTTCGCCCACAACTACACGATGTTGCTTACCACCGCTTTCAAAAATTGCATACATACTATTGCTCCAACTATTTACCCAAAGAAATATTAGGCTTGGACGACACGAAGTAGCTTAGCGACATGCTTGGGCGTTTGTGACTAGCGTCGTATACCGGTTTTCAGGGACGCGGATTGTACGCCATGCATCTACTTATACGCAAGGATAATGTAACCTTAAGTAAATCGATTGGCGCACTCATTACTTCAACCAACCGTTCTGCTTCATCCACGCCTCCAAGGCTTGCGTCCAAGTGGAAATACTGCCCTGACCTTGCACCATTCCCACACCATGCCCTGTGCTTTGGTACAAATGCAACTCGGATTGTTTGTTGTACTTAAGCACTTCATTAAAAAACGCCGTGCTATTAGCGACTGGAACCGCCTGATCCCCAACCCCATGAAACATAAACACCGGCGGGACACCAGCCTTCACTTGGTATTGCAGCGAGTTTTCGTGAACCAACACCTGACTTGGATTATCACCCAGTAATGATTTTCGCGAGCCTGCATGCGCATTTTCACCTTCAAGTGTGATGACCGGATAACCCAAGACAGCAAAGTCAGGGCGCGCACTAATCGACAAGAGCGGATCGGCTTTATCCACAACAAAATCCGAGCGAGTTGCTACGCTAGCAGCTAAATGTCCGCCCGCAGAAAAACCAATCACGCCGATTTTGTTTGGATCAAGCCCCCAGTTTTTTGCATTTTTACGCACTAGCCGCACAGCACGCTGACCATCCAACAAAGGCGCAGGAAACCCGTATTCTTGCATGCGATACCTAACCACAAATGCGGCAACACCGCGCGCAGTCAGCCATCGAGCAAGGGCATCGCCCTCATGATCAATCGCCAAACACACGTAACCACCGCCCGGAAAAATCACGGAGGCAGTTCCATTAGCAATTGCGGGATCGGGCCAGAAGGGCTTGATGCTTGGGTTATCGACAAAATAAACCCTCTGATCTTTGACAACCTCACGATCAGGAGACACCAATGGTTTTTCAGACCATAAATAAATAGGGGCTTGCGGCAAGTCAGTCACGGCAGCGGAAACTCCAGAGATATAAAACGCGGCACACAAAAAAAAGATTATGCGAACACAATAAAGGGGGGATTTAAACATAGCGCTCTCACTGCAAATATTATTGATATTAGATGCCGCTTGCCGCCTTAAAGGCAGCAGCCTGCAGAATAATACTTACAGCGAAAGGCACAAGATTAGAAGTGTAAGGATTAGTGTGGAGCTGAACTTCCGCATTCCCACCAGTGGCTTTGCGACCATTCTAGTTGGGTTGGATCTGCCGCAGCCAATAGGAATTGACCTGCAGCAAGCTCATAAGGCAGAAGGTTATCTTTAATCGCACCCCAGAATTCTCGAGTATCGCCCGCTACATAAGTGGTTATAGCCCTGACTCGATCACTGAGCATTTGCTCTGCAGTTAATTCCAACGCCACCCAGTCATCAACCTGATGGTATATACCCCGCGAAAACGATGATCCGGCGTTATCGTCTGCGGGCTCAAGTAGATAATCTGCCGGTTTCGCATGATAGGAGGTTGAAAGGTTTTTCATAGTCGGCGCTCCAAAAATCTCTCCACATACTGACCCAAAGATATTTATACCCAGTAGGCAGCACAGCCTCTATAATCGCCACCTTATTTTGTTTTCGTCATATTAAGTATAGGCCGCCCAATTCAAATGCAAGAACAATACATTCCCACGCAAGTCGAAGCCGATGCCCAAGAATATTGGGAAACCCACCAAAGCTTTAAAGTGGTAGAAGATCGCAGCAAAGAAAAGTTCTACTGCCTCGCCATGTTCCCTTACCCAAGCGGCAAGCTACACATGGGCCACGTGCGCAACTACACCATCACCGACGTGATTGCGCGCTATCAACGCATGCAAGGCAAGAATGTATTACACCCCATGGGTTGGGACGCTTTTGGTCTTCCCGCCGAAAACGCAGCACTCAAGCACAATACAGCTCCTGCTGCCTGGACCTACTCCAACACCGACCACATGCGTGGCCAGCTCAAACAACTTGGCTTCGGTTTCGATTGGTCGCGCGAAGTGACCACCTGTAAACCTGAATACTACAAATGGGAGCAATGGTTTTTCACCCGTTTGTACGAGAAAGGTTTGGTTTACAAGAAAATGGCGACCGTGAACTGGGATCCCGTTGACCACACCGTATTGGCGAACGAACAAGTAATCGATGGCCGCGGCTGGCGCTCAGGCGCCCTGGTTGAGCGCAAAGAAATCCCGCAATGGTTTATCAAAATCACTGATTACGCCGAAGAGCTAATCGATGATTTGGACAAGCTCCCCAACTGGCCAGAACAAGTTAAAACCATGCAACGCAACTGGATCGGCAAAAGTCGCGGTCTGGATATGCGTTTTGATTTGGCTAATCCTGTAGGCGAATTTACCGGCTTTGATGTTTACACCACCCGCCCCGATACCATCATGGGCGTGACCTATGTAAGCCTTGCAGCAGAACACCCTATCGCGAAAATTCTCGCAGAGAAAAATCCTGCGCTTGCGCAATTTATTGCCGACTGCAAAGTGCAATCTGTGGCTGAAGCCGATATGGCCACCATGGAAAAAGCGGGTATGGATACCGGCATCAAAGCCTTACATCCAATCACTGGCGAGCCAGTGGCAGTGTGGGTCGCTAACTATGTACTGATGGATTACGGTTCAGGCGCAGTTATGGCGGTGCCAGCGCACGACCAACGCGATTACGAATTTGCCAAGAAGTACAACATTGGTTTGGTGCAAGTTATTGCGCCTGCTAATGGCGAAGAAATCGATTTGACCAAAGCCGCATTCACCGAAAAAGGCGTGCTGGTTAACTCAGGCGAATACGATGGTTTGGACTTTAATGCAGCCTTTGACGCTATCGCCAGCACCTTGGAGATGGCCGAAAAAGGTCAGGTAAAAACCAATTATCGTTTGCGCGACTGGGGTGTATCCCGTCAACGCTACTGGGGTGCGCCAATCCCCATGTTTAACTTGCCCGAAGGCGGCGAGATTCCGGTTCCAGCGCACAAACTTCCGGTGTTATTGCCAGAAGACGTGGTGATGAATGGCGTTCATTCGCCCATCAAAGCTGATCTTGAATGGAAAAAAGATACGCTCGACGGCAAAGCTGTTGAGCGTGAGACAGATACCTTCGATACCTTTATGGAATCCAGCTGGTACTACGCACGCTACACCTGCCCGAATTTTGAAGGTGGCATGTTGGATAAAGAAGCGGCTGATTACTGGTTGCCAGTTGACCAATATGTTGGCGGTATCGAACACGCTATTTTGCATTTGCTTTATGCACGCTTCTTCCACAAATTAATGCGCGATGAAGGATTGGTTTCTTGCGATGAACCCTTCGAGCGCTTGCTCTGCCAAGGCATGGTGTTGAAAGACGGCACCAAAATGAGCAAATCCAAAGGTAACACCGTTGACCCGGAAGAGCTCATCAACCAATACGGCGCTGACACCGTTCGCCTATTCTCAATGTTCGCCGCACCACCAGAGCAAAGCATGGAGTGGAGCGATTCAGGTGTTGATGGTGCTAACCGTTTCTTGCGCCGCTTGTGGCGCGCCGTTGAAGGCCATTTGAATGCGGGTACGCCCGGCATTTTGGATGTTGCAAGTTTGCCGCAAGCACAAAAAGATTTGCGCCGCAAAACCCACGAAACAATTCAAAAAGTCAGTGATGATTTTGGTCGCCGCCAAACCTTCAACACCGCAATTGCCGCCACCATGGAATTGTTGAACGAAGCAAGCAAATTAGCTGACCGCGCAAATCCACAAGGTTTGGCCGTTGAGCGTGAAGCATTGGAAACAGCGATTTTATTGCTCGCGCCGATTGTTCCGCACATCACTCACGCATTGTGGAAAGAATTAGGCAAAGAAGGCATCCCATTAAATGCTGCTTGGCCGAACCTCGACGAAAGCGCCTTGACTCGCTCAACCGTTGAAGTGGTTGTGCAAGTAAACGGTAAAGTTCGCGGCAAGTTGGATGCGCCAATTGATGCACCGAAAGAAGTGCTTGAGCCATTGGCTTTAGCGCAAGAAAACGTGCAGAAGTTTTTGGAAGGCGTTACTGTGCGTAAAGTCATTGTGGTACAGAATAAACTTGTGAGTATTGTTGCGAATTAATTGATAAAACGAATTTTGATTTAGAAGGGAATCGTCATCCTCGCGTAGCGAGGATGACGATTCCCCAATAAACGACATTCAACTCTGACCCCTCATTTAAATCCGATCCTATGAAAAGAATAATTGCCAGCTGTTTAATTGCTTTCACTCTCTCGGCCTGCGGCTGGCACATTCGCGGTTCCGTTGAGCTGCCAAAACAATTATCGAATCTGTATATTTCCGCCACCGATAGCAAAGGCCTATTGATCACAGAGCTACGCCAGCTCTTAAAAACCAATCGCGTTTCCTTGGCCGAAAATGCGACAGACGCAAATTATTCACTCAACATTTCAGAAGAAACAAAAGATCGTCACACCGCAGGCGTGGGTGGCGATGAACTTAGCAGCGCTTATGAAATTACACTTAAAGCCAATTACGAAATTTATTTAAAAAACAACAGCCAACCAATTAAAGGCACAGCAATTAGCGTACGCAACTTTAACTACAACACAGCCGCCATCAACAGTGCGACTCAAGAAGAGTTATTGTTAGACCAAGAAATGCGCCGCGATTTAGCGCAGCAAATTCTCCGACGTTTAAGCTCAGTCGTGGCGAACCCGCCAAGCGATAACAAAGCCACCAAAAAGTAATCACTATTTCTCAAGCATCGAGACTTGCTAATGGCAAAACTTCGCCCTGAACAATTAAATAGCGCACTTAATAAAAATTTAGCGCCCATTTACATTGTAACAGGCGAAGAACCCCTATTAATTCAAGAAACCTGCGATGCCATTCGCGCTGCTGCTCGCAAAGCGGGCTTTATTGAGCGCGACTTGTATCATGCCGATAATCATTTTGATTGGAGCCAAGTGCTCGCGTCTGCAAATAGCATGTCGCTGTTCGCAGATAAAAAAATCATTGAAGTACGCGTCCCCAACGGTAAGCCCGGCGATAAGGGCGGCAAAGTGTTGCAGGAATATGCACAGTCACCCTCTTCCGATAACCTACTCTTAGTCATCACTGAAAAAGTCGATAGCGCCACGCAAAAATCCAAATGGTTTACTGCACTGGAAACTCAGGGCGTACATATTCAACACTGGCCGGTCACTGCAGAAAATCTTCCCCACTGGATTGGCGCGCGCTTAAAACAAGCAGGTTTGCAAGCTGATAGCAATGCGATTGATTTACTTGCATCGCGCATTGAAGGCAACCTGCTCGCCGCAGTACAAGAAATTGAAAAATTAAAATTACTTGTTCCCGGCAACGTCATTAATATGGAATTAATGGCAAGCGTTGTAGCGGATAGCGCACGTTACGATGTCTTCGGCCTTTCTGATAAAGCCTTACATGGCGACGCACGCGGCGCAGTCAAAACCTTACACGGATTAAAATCTGAAGGCACCGAAGCAATTGCTGTGCTTTGGGCATTAACGCGCGACATTCGCAGCCTTGTGCAAATTTCGCAAATGACCAGCCAAGGCAAAAACTTTGATTGGGCCGCAAAACAATCTGGTGTGTGGGACAAAAAGCAGCCACTATTTCGCAGCGCATTACAACGCCTAAAACCCGCTCACCTACAGCAATTATTACGTAAAGCTAACGGCATAGATAAAGCCGTAAAAGGCATGCGCGATGCAGAACCTTGGGATGAACTTTTAGATTTGGTTCTCAACTTAGCCGGCGTGCAAAGCTTGCATCCTACCAATGAAAAACTAAGCTTAAAAATATAAAGCCCCAAAGAAATAATGAGCAAGACCGCAACAAAACCACTATAAAAATCCAACGGATGGAAAAAACACAAACAACAGCCTGCTAAAAATCCTCTGCTAGACTTGATTGACCTGACATCCATTACAAAAAATTTGAGGAACAAATATGAGACGGCAACAACTCCTTTCCACTATTGCAAGCGCTGCATTAATTATTGCAAGTACAATTAGCTTTGCTGGTGAAGACCTTACTCCATCCGGCACCAACCCAACACCACGCACAAAAGAGTTTTCCTGGATGTCGGTAGACACTTGGAACAAAATGTACGCGGAAGATATAGCTGTTGCAGACCAAGGCGGTGTCGATCTGCTTTTTGTGGGCGACTCCATTACTGCCGGCTGGAACTGGGATATTTGGCAAAAGAATTTTGCACAATATCACCCCGCTAATTTTGGAATAGGCGGCGACCACACCGGAAATCTATTGTGGCGATTGAAATATGGCCACGCAGAAAAATTAAAGCCAAAAGCGGTGGTGCTGTTAATAGGTGTTAACAATTTTGGCCATCTTAATGAATCACCTAAACAAGTGGCCGATGGCATTAAGGCTTGCGTAAACTATCTCCGCAACATTTATCCGGATGCGAAAATTTTGGTCAACGGTGTTTTTCCGTTTGAAGAAAAAGCAGACAGCCCAAAACGCAACATGGTTAAAGAGACCAATTCAATCGTCGCCAAACTGAATGACAACAAACATGTTTTTGTGAAAGATTACGGCGCGCTCTTTTTACAGCCCGATGGCAGCATTTCAAAAGAAGTGATGGGAGACTTTTTACATCCTACCGCAAAAGGCTATCAAATTTGGGTTGACGCAATGCTTCCTGACATTCAAAAGTTGATGAAGTAAGCGGAGTACAGCCATGAAAAACATCACGCACTTAAAACCAGAGACAATTGGATTGGCACTGGCCTTGGGCATTTCATCTAATGCGTTTGCAGAACAGCAAGTAAGCTTTTCTGACCCACTGGTTACTACCATGGGCCGAACCCAAACTCTGGATAATGGCGCAGTCTTAGCGGGCTATCCTGGCGTGACATTTACCACAGAGTTTACCGGCAAGAGTGTGAAGCTTAATGCGCACAGCTCAAGCGACCGCACTTACATTGAAGCAATAGTTGATAATCAGCCCGCACAAATTTTCAAACTAAGCACCGCTGCAACTGATTACAACATCAATATCCCCGATCGTAAAAAACATGTGCTGACGGTAATTAATCGCGCCGAATCCTGGCACGGGTTAGTGACTTTTAATTACCTCAATACCGATGGCACTTTTGCGAAAGCTCCACCATTGCCCACACGAAAAATGTTAGTGCTGGGCGACTCGGTAACCTGCGCCTCAAGTATTGATCGTACACCCAATATTAAACCAGATACCGATGCAGCAAACCCGCGTCTATCTTACGGAATGTTGATTGCCAAAGGACTCAATGCACAAGTTCAATTGGTTTGCATGGGCGGCCATGGATTAGTCAGAACTTGGGATGGTTTTACAGATCGATTGAATTTAGATGAATACTACCCGCTAACTTATCCCGCAATGCAAAACAAGGTGCAATGGAATCAGGCGAATTACCAACCAGAATTAATTATTAGTGCGATAGGCACGAATGATTTTTCACAAGGCATTCCTGATCATGATCTTTATGTAAACACTTACATAAAGTTCGTCTTGCAATTATTAGCAGATCATAAAAATGCGCAAATCGTACTCACCGAAGGCGCCATTTTAAATGGAGATAAGAAGGCCGCATTAACCGCTTACATCCTTGAAACAGTGAAGCGCGTTGCAGATAAACGTGTCCACTATATAGCATCGAATAATTACCCTGGTGAACCTATAGATGCACACCCCACCAAAGAGGAACATGCAAAAATGGCACAAGACTTTATTTCCCCACTAAAAAAATTAATGAAGTGGTAAAGCTAGTAGCGATATAAAAAAGGGGCTCTTTCGAGCCCCTTTTTTAAAACGAATAATTAACACTCAATGAACTGTATGCAACATCCTCAGTAAATTTAGTGTATTCCAATTCAGCTGAAATCTTCTCTGAAAACTTATACCCACCACCAATACCAACTCCGAAGTTGGTATCTCGCTCAGTAGTATTGGGTGCAGAAGCATTAAAACTTTGCTGAAATCCTTGATCAAAGTCTTTTTGAAATCCCTGAACTGATGACTTAATAACGGCAGAAGCTGTTGTTGAAAAACCAGTATCCCAAGAGGTTTTCCCAACACTTTCCAACTTCATTTGAGTAGACGAAACACCAGCCTTTACTTTCGCATATAGATTACCCGACGTACGATAAGCAGCAAAAATTGATGCTGTTTGAAAGGAAACTTGCGAAACTGCAGAACCATTAACCTTAACGGAGGTAATATCTGCCAACTGACTGCTGGTGTATAGCGAAGACAAACTTTGCTTTACTAAACTTGTTAAATCAAAAGATTGATTCACTGATACATAATCTGCCTTTTTTACTGAAGAAACATATTGTGCTTCAATAGAAAAATTGTCAGAAAAACTATATCCACCTTGCAAATGAACATTGCTGGTCGTCGGCAAATCCGCCTGATCCTCATTATCAGCTCTAACCGAGAGAGATCCACCGCCAACGCCCACATAAAAACCACTACGCTCATGCCCTTGATCAGCAACAACCTCTGCTGATAACAGACAAACCGAAACGCAAGACAATACTGCCTTTATCATAATCACTCCAGTCCATTTAATTTTTGAGTGCGCATTGATGCGCCACCGCATAATATCAGATGTAGTCATTCACACAATAAAAAAGGGGCTCGATTGAGCCCCTTTTTTATTCATATTTATTGCTTAAAACTTCTCAGCACCAAGCGGCTTAAAGATTAAAATCAATTTTGGCAGTAAGGTCAGCGTACCAATAATTGCTGTAAACATTGCAAAAGATGTTAAAACCCCGAAATAAATAGATGGTATGAATTGCGAAAGTGCCAATATAGAAAAGCCAATCACAATGGTTGCCGAGGAGTAAAACATAGCGCGACCTATGGAGGCATGAGAGCGATGCATAGATTCAACGTAGCTTCCACATTGAGCAAATTCTTCTTTAAAACGGTAAATATATTGAATAGATTGATCCACACCAACACCCACGACGATTGCGGCAATCGTCGTGGTCATCATATCCAAAGGAATTCCCGTTAAGCCCATTCCGCCCAGTACAATGCCTGCAGCCAAAATATTCGGGAAGATTGCAATTAAAGCGATACTAAATGAACGGAACAGCGCCAGCATCATCAACACAATCGAAATAAATACTACAAAGATGGTTTTAATTTGCGATTCAAACAAACTCGCCAACATATTGTTATAGAGAGTAAGCATGCCGGTAAAGTGAACTTGATCTGGTTGTAGCTTCACATCATTAATAGCGTGTTGCTTAATGCGCTCTACCAATTCTGCGCGACGCAAATTAGGTGTGGTTTCCTTAACACGCAGCGTTATACGGGCCTGTTGTTTTTCATCCGACAAGTAAGGCGCGATTAAAATATCCTGAATATCTTTGGATAATGCACTGCGCATTACACCTAACTCAAAATCATTCAATTTTCCGCCGTTGATGTCTTGTGCAACTTGATAGCTAATAGCTAAGGACTGCACTTTGCCAACTTCGGGTAAGCTTTCTAAATAATCGTGCAACTGTTTAATTTGATCCATGCCGCCAACACTAAACCAATAGCTTTTTATTTTAGGTGTTGTGCTAACCGCTGAAGCTGGATCAGCAAACGGATCATCAGATTCTTCAGTTGACTTAGTGCTCGTACTTACATCAGCGAACGGATCTTCTTCCTGCGCTGCATTTGCGGCTGGCGTTTCAGTAGACTCGGTTGCTTTGGGCGCATCTAAAATAATTTCCAGAGTTGCCGTACCGCCCAATTGTTTATCAATCACCGAAAGACCGCGATAAATTTCACTGTCTGAGTGGAAGTAATCAATAAAACGGTTTTCAACTTCCAGCTTGCTCAAACCCCAAACAGAAACCAGTGAAAGCAACAAGGTTACAGCAATTACTTTGCCGCCGTGAAATTCGGCAATACGTGAAAAGGGCAAGGTTAATTTTGCGGATTTATCACCGCGATCTTTCGGTTCACCTTTCGGCAATAACATTAAGCCTGCTGGCACAATTACAAACGATAAAATAAAAGCGACAGTTAAACCTATGGTCATCATCCAGCCAAAATCGATTACTGGACGAATACCACTCATTACCAACGACATAAAGGCAACAATTGTTGTTAATGCAGAAAAAAGGCAAGGTTCAACCATGGCTTTTGCCGTTGCCATTACCAAATGTGCCTGCGACCAATCTGCATGCTGCGCATGAATTTCACGATAACGCACTACCACATAAATAGTAAACGCGAACGCCATAATTAATAAAAGTGCAACGAAGTTGGAAGATATAACGGTTAAACGCCAGTCGATCCAACTCAACCAGCCAAGCATTAACGCAACAGATGTTAAACAGGTCGCCAAAGGCAAAATAATAAAGCGCCATTGGCGGAAAATAAGCGCGAGCACAAAAATAATAAAAGCAACCAGCACTGCACCGAACACAACCAAATCGCTTTTAATATAGGTGAGCATGTCGGAGGTGATCATGGTTACACCACCTAAAAATATTTCCGCATTAGCGCGATATTTTTCTGCGATATGACGAACTATTTCTACTCGCGCCCCATCTGTTGCCGCAGCTGCAGTACGGTATTTCAAGTATTCATCACTCACCAAATCTAATTCTTTTTTCTCTTCCGCACTTAAACCTTCTGAATCGCGTTTTGCACGCAAAGCATCGCGCTTGCGCACCAATTCAATAGCGTGATTATTTACATCAAGATTCATTAAGAGCGCAGTTGTTTTACCGTCGGGGCTCAACAACATGTTGCGATAAATAGGGCTAGTCAAAAATTCCTTTTTAGCCTGTTCACGATCAACACCAGGAGTCACAAGCGTGCGGGTAGATTCTTTCTGCTCAGTCAAAGAGCGCATAGGGCTGTAAATGAGCGGCACATCAATCATGGAGTTTACGCTTTGAACGCCTTCTACTTTGGCAAGATCATCACGTAATTTTTTGAGCGTATTAATAGATTCATCGGAGAACATATCCGCTTTAGGAGAATAGGTGACTACCAAAAAATCACCGCGCTGGTAGCGTTGATTAATTTCGCGAAAGTAGTCGATGGTATTATCGTGTTCAAGCGTCAGCGAATCGGCGGATGCATCCAATTTAAAATTGGGCAAGCCAAGTATCGCCAGTGTGGTTAAAGCAAATAAAAACGTTAAGACGGCAAAGGGGCGCTTAATAATGGTGGACTCATAAAGCGATGATATCTTGCTTTGCAACTTATGGAGCTGATTCGACATGGTGGGAAAAACCTTTCAATTAATCTGAAGATGCACGCTAGGGCCTAGGCAGGAATCAGACATCACAGAGCCAACCAAAGCTGGGGGATAGGAAAAACTGGTCGCTATTATGAGGGAGCAGACTTCCGATGAAAATCATTATTCCCGTTACAGGCGTAAAGGGTGACAATTATCAGACTGCGACCTGAACTGGGCATTAACGCCCTCTAGTCTGCACCTTTGGTATGACCATCAATATGGCCTAGAGGTTTATCTGGCCAGAGCAAATCGCGCACACGCACCTTCAGCTCTTTGGCCTCGGGAAAACCATTGTCGCGTTTGCGCTCCCAAATCAGCTCACCATTAAGCCAAACCTCAAAAACGCCACCCGTACCCGGCTTAAGGGTTACTTCATGCAAATCACCATCAAACGTGGAGAGTAATTCTTGCGCAAGCCATGCGGAACGGAGCATCCAGCGACACTGGTTGCAGTAGTGAATAATTACTTTATTCGTCAAAACCGATGATTCCGGCGACAAGTCATTCGAAATGGTCATAAACAAACCTAATATGAGTTGCTACAATCGCGTTATTATAAAACGCAACGCTAATTAAAAAGCCAACTGGGATTAACGGAATTCATCAATGCTTAAACTTCATTTTAAGGACAACCGCCAACCTGCAGTCTGGGTGACGGAGAAGTTGTACTGCATTGGCTCTGCTTCTGACAATCAACTGGTTATTCAAGACCAAAGCGTCGATGCCTTGCATGCAAAACTTTTCGTAGAAGACGATAAGTACGTCCTCAAAGACAACAATAGCTCCAGCGGCTGCTTTATTAACGGCCTCATAATCACCCACTTCTTCTTTGCCTTCTTCATTCCATTTTTGTGCTTTCATACACACAGGAATAGCAATATGTTCGGCATATTTATGAATAATATTTTTTAAGCGGAAAGCGTCAGCAAACTCTTCTTGGGTAGGACGTAAATGTAAAACGATAGTTGTGCCACGCTCAGCTTTGTCAATACTTTCGACAGTAAATGCGCCTTCACCTTCAGACTCCCACTTCACAGCGTCAGAAGCGGCTGCACCTGCACGACGGGTATAGACTTCTACTTTTTGGGCAACAACAAAAGCAGAATAAAAACCAACACCAAATTGACCAATTAATTGCGCATCTTTCTTTTGGTCACCTGTTAAATTTTTGACAAACTCTGAAGTGCCAGAACGCGCAATCGTACCTAAATTATCAATCACCTCTTGGCGACTCATGCCAATACCGTTATCACGCAAGGTAATAGTT
>JAGKXD010000204.1 GCA_021151525.1 Cellvibrionaceae bacterium
CCGTTATTAAGTAGGGAGTCAAGCCCCTCCCCCTTTTCAAGGGAGAGGTTGGGTGGGGGTTAACTTACTACCTCAAGTTAATAATCGTCTGAGTTGTAGCATTCGCCGTTTCAATGGTTTTTGCGTTCGCTTGATAGTTGCGCTGGGCAATAATCAAGTTAACCAACTCTTCCGACAAATCTACGTTGGATTCCTCAAGCGCACCCGAGGTGATATTTCCCAGCGATGAAGAGCCCGGCGCCCCGATTATCGCCTCGCCGGTCTCAAAGGTTTGCGCCCACATGGAGTTACCAACGGGCTTCAAGCCTTCCATATTATTAAAATTAGCCAAGGCTACCTGCCCTAAGGTTTGCGCTTCACCGTTGGTGAAACGCGCAAACAGAATCCCTTTACTGTCTACATCCAAACCTGCCAAACGGCCAGTGGTGTAACCGTTTTGATCTAGGTTCTCAACCGAGAAGGCACTACCAAATTGGCTTGAGCCAGCAAGGTTAATCACAAAGTTAGAACTTGAAGGAGGCTCCGCAACGGGTGTTGTACCGCCTTGCAGCACGTTCAGTGGAGCAAGAGCACCCAGTGGTTTGCCATCAGCGCCGATTGGTGTCCAGTTGGAAATCAGCATGTTATCCGTTAGCGCCGTGTTCAAGGTGCCGTCCGCAGAGAAGTACACATCGTATGTCGCCATAGTCGCCTTGGTATTGTCGGGCGATGGCAAACTTGGATTTGGGTCGCCTACGTTTTGACCATCAATTTGAACGTACATTTTCCAGTGGTTTGCTACTGTACTTGGATCATTCACATCGTATTTTTCTTTAACAAAATACGAACGCATTACGTGAGCATTACCCAAACTGTCGTAGACGGTTGATGAGGTTGCATGGTTGTAAGATTTAGGATCATTCGGATCAAAAGCATTGATCAGCACAGGCGTAAAACTAGTTGACGTTAAAGGTGAAAACAAATTACCCACGATAGGCGAAGCACTTTTAATGGAGTAACCAGATTCCATTACAATTTTTAAAGTCCCACCCACTACAACCGCATTGTTCAAAGAGTTCATGGCGGGTTGCACAAGCCCATCCGCACCTGCAACAGTTAAAGTTCCCGCAGCGACCGCATTGCCAGATGCATCTTTATCGCTGAACGAAAAATTCAAATCGCTACCCACTGAAGAATTAATTTCCAAATTACCCGTTGTATTAACAGCTGCGGTAATCCCGGGCAAAGTTGATGAGGTTAGCGCATTAATTTGAGTTGCCAACCCCGACATAGTGGTAGCAGTTAAGCGCACACCATTTAGCATTAGGTTGCCATTCGCATTATTGAACTCAACAGGGACTGTCAAAGGATCTTCCTTCATCAGCGTTGCATGCGTTGTCGCCGTGGCACTTATACCGGCAAGGTCATTTAATTTTGAAGCCGTTTGTGCGGCTGAAGCACCCGCTGTGCTGACGAAATTGACCAACGCACCTGACGGCGTTTGAATTGATAAGGTTTGAGCTAAATAGCCATTGGTAACCGCAGCAACACCCGGAGTAGATGCTGGTGCACCCGTCAAAGCAGTTGATAAGGCGTTAGCACCTGTCACCCCACCAATAGTAATCGCTGAACCCACGCCTTTGGTTGCATCACGCAATTCTATATTGGCTCCATTCACTACAGCGGTCACGTTGATTGGCACTGCTGCGGTGTAAATTGCGTTGTTAATTAAGTCTGCCACTTCTTGTAATTTGGTGACCGTGGATGAGTTGAGGTTTACCGCAACTGTACCAGGCAATGCAGGCGCCGGTGGAGTTAGTGTTAAATTGAATGTAGTTGGTGTTGCAGTAAAATTAATTGGCGTTGTCAGCACACCCGCAGTAGAAGGAATTGCTGGCGTCAATGTTGTGAATGTTGTTGTCGCTGTTTTCAAACCGGTTTTTGCCACACCTACCGCAGAACCATCGCTGACAAAACTGCTGCCCGTTGTCTTCAATACTTTTTCGTTGGCATTTACGTTGTAAGACGCATTAACACCGGTTGTTTGGCGCGGAGCTTGGGTACTCACGTCAACTTTCAATTTCGTTAAAATGCCGCCCACATTACCATTGGCATCAGCAGCGAAACCTTGCAGGCTTGCGCCGGTACTATTTACGATATTTCCATCTTTATCCAAACCAAACGCGCCAGCGCGTGAAAATAATTGGCCGTCTTTACTATCCAACACAAAAAAGCCAGCGCCGTTTACGGACAAGTCCATCGCATTTTGCGTAAACTTTAAATTGCCTTGGCCAAACGCCTGACGCAACGTTAAGGTTGTAACACCACTGCCGGGAACATTCGAACCACCACCTAAAAGCGAACTCGTATACACGTCACCAAATTCTGCGCGTGAGCTTTTAAAACCTATAGTGCCCGCATTGGCAATGTTATTGCCGGTTACACTTAAGTCAGTGTTAGCTGCGCGAATACCGCTGAGACCTGTGTTAAATGACATGACGTGCTCCTACATGTGAGTTGCTAGTAGCTAATGGATAGCGGCTAGTCATTAAATAAATTTTTTACGTTGCCGAATAATTTTTAACAATTAATTGCTTAAGTGTTAATTGAACTGCTTAACTTTACTAATATCTACAGCACCTTGGCCGGCCAGATTGAGCACTAATTTCCCATCAGTTCCAACAGTCACGCTATTTACATTGGCACTTAAGCTAGTTGCCAACTGCTGAGTTTTTCCGTCTTGCGATGCCAACACATCAAATCTATAAGTATCTGGCTTCAATGCAGTATCGCCTGATGTCCAATCTAATAATTTTCCATTCACTTCAATATTGTGACCGTCAAAGCGGAAATTCATATCACCTTTTTCCGCTGTGCCTACAGGAATTTGCGCTGCAACTGCGCCTTTGGAATCATAAATATTTATTTTTAAATCTGAAGTAGATGCGGGAACGGTTATGGTTCCAGAAATAATTCCGTTCTCACTCAAAACGCTTGTTTTACTATCCACACTCACAGAGCGGCCAACCAGCGATGAAGCCTGCAAGGCTTGGTTTGATTGGAAGCTGCTGCTAAAACTATTGAAGTTTGTGTTTAATTTTTCCAAACCTTGCACCGAACTGAATTGCGCTAACTGCGCAAC
>JAGKXD010000205.1 GCA_021151525.1 Cellvibrionaceae bacterium
GCCACTACAGCAAATAATTTTTGTGCAACAGTCACAATCTTTTCCTCTTAAATAATCAGATAAAACATTTATTGTTAGAAAGTTTGCCCCAAGGAGAACTGGAACACTTCTGTACGATCATACTCATTTTCCCTAATCGGTTCGGCAATACTAAACGTCATTGGACCAAAACCGGAAATCCAGGTTAAACCCAAACCCACAGAGGCATTGATGTGATCGAAGTCAACATCGTAGCAATTCAGTTGGGTTTTTCCACAATTGGTATCAAATACATTTCCCGCATCCAGGAAAAATGTAGTTTGGATTGAACGCTGATCTTTAATGAACGGTAATGGGAAGAGTACTTCTGCACCACCTTGAATTAATACGTTGCCACCAAATGCTCCACGATTACGACCAACGTAATTATTGTTGTTCGCATTGGTGATTAGCTCACCCGGAACACAATCTATATTGCCAGTATCCCCCGGTGAATCAGGGTCTTCACACAGAACGTAGGCAGCACCTCCTGTTTCTCCGGTATTTGGAATACCATCGCCATTCAGGTCATCCCATATTGTAGGGCTAGTAACTGCAGATCTAATATAAGTACTACGAGGGCCCAAAGTGTTGCGCTCGAAGCCACGTACAGAACCAAAACCACCGGCATAGTAATTTTCAAAGAATGGCAACTCATCCAAATCACCATAGGACTCGGCATACCCCAAGCGGGTATGCAATCTCAACGTCAGTGCATTGGTTAAGGGGATAAATAATTGCCCATTGTAATTCAGCTTGTAATATTCCAAATCCCCGCCGGGCAATGAAATCTCAAATGAAATCTGTTGCTGGGCACCACGATTAGCCAACACTCCACGATTCAAAGTAGATCTCAGCCAATAAACGCTAGCCTGCGCATCGTTAAAAGTATCTCCGTAGATATCGAGGAATCCTTTAGGTCCGAGCATAGATTCGGTAATTGGCTTGGTTTCGTAACTACCCGCGGGAAAGTCGAAACCGTTGTAGGCACGCAGGGTTAAATCATAGTTTTCTGATTGAGTGATATAACCTATTTCATCATTCCATATCGGAGAACGAATAATTTCCTGTGACGAATAAGAAGTAGGTGTAACCTCCAAGCTACGCAGACCTATATCAAATCCAATACGCTCAATATCAGAAATCGGGTAACCAAAATTCAGTTTGCCACCATACACATTTGTACTGTACGGAGTAATGTTGTAAGAACCATAATCACTTTTTGTGTAATAGAGGTTAACACCGCGGCTTACGCCATCAGGAGTAAAGTATGGGTCGTTGTAGTTAAAGTTATAGGCCGTTTGATAACGGTTATGGCTAAAACTAAAACCTACTTGCTTGCCCGTGCCAAACCAGTTGTTTTGCTGAATACTGGCAGAAAACAATAAACCAGAATATTGTGCGTAACCAACCTGCAACCCCATACTCCCTGATGGTTGCTCCTCAACAGTATATTCAACATCAATTTGATCAGATGTACCTGGAACTTCTTTGTTCTCAACTTTTACCTCCTTAAAGAAACCCAGGCGCTCAAGGCGAACTTTGGAATTCTCAATTTGGGCAGAGTTTGCAGAACCGCCTTCCATTTGACGCATTTCACGACGCAAAACTTCATCAATGGTTTTAGTATTGCCGCGGAAATTTACGCGATTTACATAAGCGCGCTTACCTGGTTCGATAAAAAAGGTGATTTTTACAGTTTTATCAGCATCATTCCGCTCCGGCATACCTTCAACTTTGGCAAATGTATAGCCTTCATTCCCCAAGCGTTTGGTGACATATTCTTCCGAGGTGGTCATTAAAATTTGGGAGAAGATTTGACCTGGCCGCATCAAAATCATGCTGCGAATAATTTGCTCATCAATAGCCGGATCGCCTGCAAGTTCAACACCGCTGACGTTATAAATATCACCTTCTGTAATATTTACGGTGATAAAAATTTTTGACTTATCCGGGCTTAAAGAAATCTGCGATGAATCAATTTTAAAATTCAGATAGCCGCGATCCATATACCAGGATTCAAGGCGTTCAAGGTCGCCTTTCATTTTTTCCTTATTATATTTGTCGTTACCACTAATCCAGGACCACATGCCGGTCGTTTTTAATTCGAACAGTTCAATCAGTTCCTCTTCGGTATATTTTGTGTTACCCACAATATTGATCATTTTGATACGCGATGGACTGCCTTCGTCGATTTTCACCAGCACCTTGACCTGATTGCGCGGCATATCTTCAATTTCAATTTTTACACTGGCACCATAACGCCCTTGGTTTACGTATTCGCGTTGCAACGCCTGCGTAATACCTTCCAAGGTGGCACGCTGGAAAATCTGACCTTCGGAAAGATTGTTTTCTTTCAAACTATCCATCAGATTTTCGGTTTTGATGGCTTTATTACCTTTCAACTCGATTTTGTTAATGGCTGGGCGCTCTTTAATCACCAACACCAAAACATCACCATCGCGCTTGATGGCAACATCGGAAAAATAACCGACTTTGAACAGTTCGCGAGTAGCACTCTGAATATCTGCCTGGGTAAGGGTATCGCCCACGCGTATAGGCAAGGCACTAAATACTGTACCGGCTGAAACACGCTGCAAACCCTCCACTCGAATATCACTCACCCGAAATGTTTGCGCCTGCACTGTGACAGCAAAGAAAAGCACCAGCAAACCGCTAAAAAATTGCATCAAAACTTGCTTCATAGAATCTGTTCTAATCATTAATGAATGTTGGTTGCAGCCAGATACAGTTACAGCCGCATTATGTCGTTATAGAGTGCCAACAGGCTTAAGCTAATCACAAAAAAGAGCCCTGCCTGGTACCCCAGCATCTGCACCTTGTCGGACACCGGTTTCCCCTTAATTACTTCAATGACGTAATAAAATAAGTGGCCGCCATCCAGCACGGGGATGGGTAACAGGTTAAAAACTGCCAAAAAGACACTCAGCAGCGCGACAAAACCAATAAAACTCACCAGACCGCTCTCGGCCGAAGAGCCCGCCACCTTAGCAATGGTTATCGGTCCACTCAAGTTTTTCGTGGAAATTTCGCCAAGAATCAATTTTTTGACTGATAAAAGAACAAA
>JAGKXD010000098.1 GCA_021151525.1 Cellvibrionaceae bacterium
ATTTACTGCTGCGTTTTTATGATGTGGACTCAGGTTCAATATTAATCGACCAGCAAAATATCGCCGAGGTAAAACAGGAAAGCTTGCGTGCGCAAATCGGGATGGTAACCCAGGATACGTCCCTATTGCATCGCTCCATTCGCGACAATCTGCTCTACGGCAAACCCAATGCCACCGAAGAAGAAATGGTTTGTGCCGCCAAACAAGCAGAAGCACATGAATTTATTATGAACCTGGTGGATAACGAGGGCCGCAAGGGTTACGACGCCCATGTAGGCGAGCGCGGGGTAAAACTCTCGGGCGGACAACGCCAGCGGATTGCGATTGCGCGTGTATTAATTAAAAACGCACCGATTCTGATTATGGATGAAGCCACCTCTGCATTGGATTCAGAAGTAGAAGCGGCCATTCAAACCAATTTAAATTCGTTGATGCAAGGCAAAACGGTAATTGCCATTGCCCACCGCTTATCCACCATTGCAGCGCTGGATCGCTTGATCGTTTTGGATAAGGGCCAAATTATCGAACAAGGCACTCACAGTGAATTGCTGGCGCTTAACGGTGTGTATGCACATTTATGGGCGCATCAATCCGGTGGGTTCCTGGGGGAGTTTTAAATCTTCCCCTCTATTTGTAATTAAATTCCTCCCAAACTCCATTTGCAAAAAAAGCCCCTCTTTGTCAAAGAGGGGCTGGAGGAGATTTAAAATGTTAATAGATAAACTTTAGGCCGGACTATCATCCGGTTTGTCATACCAAACTCCGTATTTATCGCCCTGCCAAGCCAACAAATGAAAAAAATAAGCCGTTAGCAGTAATACCAGGCCCCCGGGTAATGCCTTTGGATCTACCCAGGCAAACGCACAGAGCGCAAAGCCAAACAGGTGACAAAAAACCATGCCGCGAATAGTCGATTTTCGCGTAGGTTTAAAGGTGAAATAATTCATAAAAAACCACCATTTCAACCACAATGGCAGGTTTTTCCAAACATCAGAGTTTTTATCCATCGTCACGCGCTCCTGGGTTAGGGTTTGAATATCCACTTCAAGTACAGCGGCGATGCATTTCAATGATTCCACACTGGCCTTATGGCCACTTTCAATCCGTTGAATAGTTCTTACGTTTAAGCCTGACATTTGCGCCAACTGCTCCTGCGAGAGATGACGACTAATGCGTAATTCCTTAAGAATCATAAAAAATGCTCCAGCCTCTGTAGCCCTAATCATGAGCAGAGATTAGCAGTGCCGGTGACGAAACCATCCCGACATTTGCCCGACAACACGCAGTTTGGTGAGGTTTTGATTGAAAAATAAACTGATTATTGTTTTTTGGCGAAGTAGATATCCCAGATTAACAGGAGCACTCCGATAAAAAATCCAATGTGCCCCAGCATGGCGCCTACCGCAAATAGCCAACTGGCAATAACAGGATTTGAGTCTGCATCGCCGAAGTAACTGATCAACATGATTGGCAAGGCACTGAGAATGACCAGCATCAAACTTAACGCAATAATTTTTATCCCGCGCAGTGAATTACTGCGAAGCACCGCGCGGATCGGATTCCACATGGGGTTACCACATCAAATCGTCTGGGATTACATAATCCTTATAAGGATCATCTTCTTCCACCTGCTGGGTAGTTTTGGTGTTGGCTACCACCACAGCGCCTTCATCGCGCTGGGCAATTTTATCAGCAACAATGCGCGGCACCAGTTCGTAGCCATCACCCAATTTTACGACGGCCAATACCCCGCGAATAATTTGCTCTTGCACCGTTTTTGACACGCGGATTTTTTTAATTAATTTGCCGTGGGTGAAGTTGTACTCCACATCATTCTCACCGGCGCCTTTTTTCTGGCGATGGTTTTCAATCAGCTGCTTGATTTGCGCGGCAATGGCTTTTTGCTGTAATTCCAAATCCCGCTGGCGATTCAATTCACGGTCGCGCTCCGCTTTCTCCAGGCGCGCTTGCTCGGCAGATTGCTTTATTTCATCCACTTTTTCTTCATTGGAGCGGCGCGCAACGTTGGTTTCTTTACGCTTTTCCTTGTTGGCTTGCTTGGCCTTTTTTGCGTCAATCAATCCGGCTTTGAGGAGTTGGTCTTGAAGTGATGCCATGTTAATTCTCGTTTGCGTAATAACTATTTATCGTAGGGGTTATCTTAGGGGTAACCGCTCGCGGGGTAGCGCGCCCTTATCTGCCGTGCGCGCTCGGCGATTGCGGCTCGTTTTGTCTCGCTCTGCGCATCCAGGTGTTTTACCTGCAATGCCAAGCGGGGGTGATTCGCAAAGCGCTGGCGATGACGGGCAAGAAACTCCCAATACAAGGTGGTAAATGGGCAGGCCTTTTCAGTCTCCGCATCATCCGGTTTGTAGCAACAATGATCGCAGTAGTTGCTCATTTTGGCGATATAGCGACCTGTCGCTATATAGGGCTTGGAGGCCATTATGCCAGCATCGGCGTATTGACTCATCCCCAATACATTCGGCAGCTCTACCCACTCTACCGCATCGACGTACATCCCCAAGTACCAGCGATGTACTTGCTCCGGCTGGGTTTGCCACAACAAGGCAAATAAACCCGTGACCATCAGTCGCTGAATGTGATGACCGTAACCATGCTCCAACACCTGGCCAAGGCTTTGGGCAAGGCAGGTCATGTCTACCGCCCCCGTCCAGTAAAAATCCGGGAGATTGTGCTGCGCGTCGAGTGCATTCATCTGCAACCACTCAGGCATAAAGCTCCAATAAAGTCCGCGCACATACTCACGCCAACCGAGGATCTGCCGGATAAATCCTTCCACCGCGTTTAACGGTGCCTGGCCTTCTTTATACGCTTGCTCGGCCGCCTTGATGACTTCCCATGGCGATAAGAGTTTCAGGTTAAGCGCCGCCGACAAGCGCGAGTGATACAACCAGGGCTCCTGCATCCACATCGCATCCTGATAGGTTCCAAATAGTGGCAGTTGGTGGTGAATGAAAAAATCCAGTAACTCTAGGGCCTGTGTGCGAGTCACTGGCCAACCGAAACTGAGCAACTGCCCCGGATGGCCTGAAAATTTTTCTTCGACTAGCGTTTGAACCTCGCGTGTTATCTCATCGGCAGCAAACATCAACTCCGGCTCGCTGAAACCTGGGCCACTCGGGCCAAAGGCGACGCGATTATCCTGGTCGTAGTTCCAATCACCGCCTTCGGGTTTGCCAGCGCGCATCAAGATACCGGTGCGTTTGCGTAATTGCCGGTACCAATACTCCATACGCAGCTGCTTTTTACCCTGTTGCCAAGTAGTGAATTCACCTGGCTGTGCAATAAAGTGATTGTCCGGCAACACGTCCAGAGCAATCCCCTGCGCTGCGCTGAACGCCTTTAATTCTTGCAGTACACGGTACTCACCCGGCAACACCACCCGCAGTCGCTCGGGCTGGTAAGTTTTCACACAATCATCCAGGGCATCGGTAAATTGCTGGAACCCCTGCTCCAATTCGTAATAACTCAGGGGTGATTGCCCCTCTCGCAGCGCTTGCGCGAAATGGCGCATTGCCGCCAGGAAAATCACAATACGCTGTTTGTTAGAGGTTACCTGCCTGCTCTCGTGCGCGACTTCAGCCATCCACAGGCGATCCAGCGATGGGTCAAACCCCTCAAAAATAAGGCTATCCCGGTTGAGCTGATCGCCCAGAATCAAACAAAGGTTGCGTATTTTTTTCATAGAGGCAGCTTCCGTTTACGCGCTTCACTCGCACAGGCCCTGGAACAGTAGCGCACCTGCTCCCAACTCCTCTCCCATTTTTTCCTCCAGGCGAATGGCCGCTGGCAATAGCAACAGAGTTTTTGGGGTAGATGTGGCTTTTTCATGGCGATAGCTTCGGACTGTAAGACCAAGTGAATACGAATAATCGCGCCGCTGGTATCATTCGCCCACTCAATTAATCCGTAGACTGTTTATGTATTCACCTCCGCCGCAATCCTGGGATATTTTTTGCCGTGTTATCGACAACTACGGTGATATAGGCGTCTGTTGGCGTTTGGCTCGCCAGTTGGCGAATGAGCATCGCCAACAGGTAAGGCTCTGGGTAGATGATCTGGAAGCGCTCATCAGGATCTGGCCGGATGCACAAAACATTGATTACCAGTGGCTCGCCAACGTCGAAGTCCGCCACTGGCCAACCCTGTTTCCAGCCGGCATTGAAATTGCCGAGGTAGTGATCGAAGCCTTTGCCTGTGATATTCCCGATGCCTACTTGCAGGGGATGACCGCGCAAAAACGCGCTGGCTCAGCACCTGTGTGGATCAATCTGGAATACCTGAGCGCGGAACCCTGGATAGAAGGCTGCCATGGAATGGCCTCGGTTCACCCGGCAACAGGCTTGCGTAAAACCTTCTTTTTCCCCGGATTTACCGCCAAAACCGGCGGGTTATTGCGCGAGCAAGACTTGATAAGCTATCGAGATACTTTTGATAAGCAATTGTTTTTAAATAAAATTCATATTGACCAACAAGATAGCTCTTTGCTGGTTTCCCTGTTTGCCTATGAGAACCCTGCCGTTGCTTCTTTATTAGCAGCATGGATCAACTCAACTCGACCTATTCACTGTCTGGTGCCCCAGGGAAAGATACTCACCAGTATCAATCAGCAACCCGGTATTGAGCTTGCACCAGATAAACCCTTTATTCAGGGGAATCTGCACCTGGAAGTCATCCCCTTTCTAACCCAGCTCCAATATGACCAATTACTCTGGGCCTGTGACATTAACTTTGTGCGGGGTGAAGACTCATTTGTGCGGGCGCAATGGGCAGAAAAACCCTTTGTATGGCATATCTACCCGCAGGAAGAAGAAGCGCATTTAGTAAAACTGGATGCGTTTTTGGATAGGTTTTTGACTGGGCAAAACGAGGAGTTCGCCAGTCAATTACGTGAAACCTGGCATCATTGGAATGAACATAAGGGTATGAACGACCGTTGGTCAGCGATGTTAGCCCTACTCCCCGATTGGCAACAGGCCTGCAAGGATTGGCACCAGCAGCTAACGCAACAGCCTGATCTGGCCGGTCAGCTTTTAGCTTTGGCAGGTAAACCGCCCCCCTAAAAAACCACTACAGAAAAGCCGCAAACAACTGTATAGTAGCGCGCCGATTTCAAACCCTCGGGAAACCTGGCGGTGCGCGCCGCGTAGGTCAAGGTCTCCCGCATCACCTTAACTATTGCAGACTGGGATTTACCATGAAAATTGCACAAGACTGCCGCGCTGGCAACGTTGTTATGATCGACGGCTCACCTTGGGTTATTCAAAAAGCGGAGTACAACAAATCTGGCCGTAACGCCGCTGTTGTAAAAATGAAGCTGAAAAACCTGCTCAACGGAATCAACACCGAAACCGTATACCGCGCTGACGACAAGTTCGAAGACATCCAACTGGATCGCAAAGAAGTAACCTACTCTTACTACGCCGATCCAATGTACGTATTCATGGATCCAGAGTTCAACCAATACGAAGTAACCGGCGAAGAGCTGGGTGACCTGCTGCCATGGATCGAAGACGGTATGGAAGACGTATGTGATGCAGTTTTCTACGAAGGCAAAGTAATTTCTGTAACCCCACCAAACGCGATCACCCGTGAAGTGGCTTACACCGAACCAGCAGTGCGTGGCGACACCTCCGGCAAGGTAATGAAGACCGCTAAACTCAAGAACGGCACTGAATTGCAAGTTGCTGCTTTCGTTGAGATCGGCCAAAAGATCATCATCGACGCTCGCACTGGCGAATACAAATCTCGCGCTTAATCGCGGATTCGTAACACAATTAAAAATGGCGCCTCCGGGCGCCATTTTTGTTTCTACTCCTCGCTATTTCATTTCCATTCATTTTTATTTCTATCCGTCTTTATATTTCTTCTCTTCGCATTTAACCCTTCCATCTCATCAGCAACAATTCACTCCAACCCACCACCAACGCTAATGAACTATTCCCGCACTTGAGTTTCTATGTGTAGTGCTGCCAACAGCACCAGGACTTCACACTAACAGCGACAGGAAAAACCATGCGCACCCAATCCACCTCAAAGACTTTCAGCTTAATCAGTTTACTTTTCACTACAATTTTCAGTCCGTTTACCTATGCCGATGGATTAAGCGATTTACACAAGGCACTCAACACGCTTAAACAAACCTCGCCATTCAACGCACAAGTAAATGCCCGCTTAACGCGCAGCAATACCGGGGAAAAAAATAAGACTGATATAGAAGGCCACACGCAATTTACGTTAGCGCAAAGTCAATCCGGTTTACAGATCAGCTATCCCACAGAACTACTTGGCGCTATCGATAAAGAAACCGCACTTAAAAAACAAAACCCACAAGCATTAACCCCCACAACGGACACGATGAATCGCTTTAAATATGCCGAGTTCAGCATATTGTTTAACCCGGTGCGCGATATCGAGGATGATTTGCGTAAAGCTACCCTGGTCAAAGAGGAATCCGTGGATTTCCAGGGCCAGGCTGCTCGTTTATTGCACCTTCAAATTCCATTGGAAAAACTGAGCGAAGAGGAACAAAAAAACCTTAAAAAGTATCAAGCGGATTTAAAAATATGGATCAACGACCAAGGGATTCCTATCGCCAGTCGCTCCACCGGCAAAGGCTCGGGCAGATTTGCCCTTGTGATTGGGTTTGAGTTCCACTTCGATGTGGAAAAATCCTACATTACCAATGGCGACAGATTATTAGTAAGCGCACTCACCTCCACATCCAGCAGCAGTGGTGCAGGAATGAATGAAAACGAAAGCATCAAGACCACATTAAACCTGGTCAATTAACTGCGAAAAAAAGCGGCGAATTCGCCTCTTATCCCCACTCGAAAGATGGCGACCAATGCCATTTGGTCACTTTGGAGTCCATTCGTTATTTTGAAAGTTGTAAAAATCACGTGAGGATATTCTTTAACAATAACTCAGCCTTTATCAAAAAATCGCTTAACCAAGTTGAAGAGCGTTTGCCCAGCCGATTTTTCTTTCGCGCCAATCGCCAATTTATTGTGAATTTGCGCTGCATAGTGGCGATTGAAGAGGCCATACACGATGGCTACGACATCACCATGAATAACGGATACAAAATAGAAGTATCACGCAGACAGGCGACGGATTTAAAAGAGTTGTTGAGCCTGTAACATGGCAAGATATGAGTAAACAAAAAAGCCGAATCAGAAAATTGATTCGGCTTTTTTGTTTAGAGTGTAATTTTGCAAACATCTGTCGCATCAAAGCAGGTGAAACTTAGCGCTTTGGTTGCGGGGTCATAATCAAAGGGTTTTTCGGTGTAGGGATTTTTGTAGGGCGATGATTTAATCACCTCCGCTACATCCTGAGGTGGATTTATTTTTAATTCCAATTGCAGCGCAACCAGTGAATAGATTCCTGCTAAGTCATGACCTCGGCCAATATAGGATGCTAGCTGCCAATTTCTGGATAGTTCTATTTTTCCACCAAGGTTGTACGGATTAAAGCGAGAAAATTCTAACGCTTTTATGGGCGTTTGAGCGCGCTCATAAAATTCAGGGGCAGGTATTTTACTCAAGGCAAAGGTTGGTTTGATTGTTTGGCGATAGGTTAAATTACTGGTAGCTGCTGGTTGATACAATAGCCAGATAATGCGCGATACATCTTCAGGCGTTTCCTTAGGCGCTGTTTTCCAATTTTCTGCACCAAAACGCAGTTCTCCGGTGAGCGCTTTATCTATGCTAACTTCTTCAGGTGTAAGCGGCTTGAGCAAGGTTTGTAAGTTTTTTGCTTGTGTGGGCGAAAGTTCTACCTCCTTACTTATTGCATAAGAAAGTGCGGATAAATTTCTGCGTAGTGCCGCTAGGCTTAACACTTTCCCAAGCAAGGTTTGGCTATCTCTAGACGCCATTCGCCAAAATTGCATGTCTGCTTGGTTGGTGCTGATTAACCCATCCAACCCTGATGTGTTATACGCATTGGCTTGGTTAAGATTGCTAATTGGCATCATTACGAAGTAGCTTGGAAATGGCGAGGTGTAATCCATTAATCGCGTTTCCTCAATAAGATGAGGCAGCTTAATGATCTTGTTGTATCGTTCAAGTTGAACCAGTAATCGCGGTTGTGAAAATGGTTGCGCTTTAACTTGTGCGAGTAATTGAGCAAAACAATCTGGCTTTTCGCGTGGCTTGCAATCCGCGGCGGGGTAGAGCTTTAACCATTCTTCGTCCCATTTTCCGTTGCCACCATAAAGCTCAGTCGTTTCTTGGTCGGTAAGGTGAGCCATTTGTCCTTTGGCGTGTTTTGATTGCAGGGCTGTTACCACAGCTCTGCCGACGGTGTAGGGATCTTTATCCGATGCGGCAGCGAGTCCATAAAGATGATATACAGCATTGCCTTCAATATTCGGGTTGACCAAAGTGCTCAATCGCTCCGTAATTTCGGGCAGCTGGGCTTCATCAAATACCGATAGGTTGGGGATAAAAACAATGCCCGCCGCTACGCCAATAACCAATAGGCTGCGAGTGACAATTTTAAATAATAGGGATTTTGTGTAGCTCATGGTGCGCTCCTCAGTGAATGACACTTTAACTCTCGCACACAGGCGATAAAAGCATCTGAGCAAAACATCCGTAAAACCTCCGCGGCGGAAATCTGTTGCGAATCGGGCGTTATACTTCGCTAAACACCGATAAGTTGTGGGGGAAAATAATGAATGCCGGATTTTATGCGATGGTGTGTGCATCCATCTTAATCTTTAAAGTTGCTGAGGCAGATAAAAAGCGCGGCTGGCTTTGGGCTGGCATTAACTTATGTATTTCAGCAATTCTAGGCCAACACTTTGGGCTTGATGTGTATATGGCGGCCGGCGCATTTCTCATTAGCTTTTTTGTTATGTTCCTATCAAACATTATTTTTTCGGGAAAGCAGTCCTGAGTAATGAGCGCCTATGTGAGATTTGTTAAGCTGTGGTTATGACTAAAAATAATTCCTTTCTCGTTTCTTCGGTTCGCTGCGCCGCACTTGAGTTTGATCTTGAGTTGGGCGTCATAACAAATGCCCTTGGCGAGACTCAACGCCTCACGCCTATCAATCTAAAGCTTTTAACCTACCTACTAAGTCATTGCGGCCAAGTGGTTAGCCGTACAGAACTCTTTGATGCAATTTGGCCCAATCAGTTGTTGAGCGATGATGTGTTAACGCGCGCCGTGTCTGATATTCGTACTCAGTTGGCCAAGCTGGATGTCGATACCAAATTTATTGAAACCTTACCCAAACGCGGCTATCGCTGGACGCAAGAGCTATTGCCGCAAGATAAAAATAAAGCTGATATTGAGCCTGTTCGCGCAGAAGTGATGGCTCAGCTCGAAGTGGTTTCACCTGCAAAGAGTTGGATGAAAATACTCGGTATTTATTTGTCGACGGCGATCATGCTAGCGCTAATGTTCATGTGGGTAATATCGCAATCGTACAATTCATCAGCAATTAATATTGCGGTGCTGCCGTCCGTTGTTAGCCGCCCCGCAATAGAACCACTCGCGCAAACAGTGGATGAGGCGCTGCTCAATGTGCTGCGCAAAAACACCAAAGTAAAATTGCTATCCGCGTCTGCAATCAACTCGCGGCCGCAAAATCCGTTTCCCTATTTTGCCAATGAATTCGGTGCAACTTGGGTTATTGAGAGTCGCATAACAGATTGGGATGGCGTCAATAATATCGAGCTGAGTTTGGTAGATGCTCGCTCCGGTATAGAGTTGCGCAACCTCAAATTTGATGTTGCCAATCGTGCAGATATTTTGCATAAGATTGCACAAAAAGTGGAAGTCGAATTATTGGTTGATCGCTTATCGTTGTAGTAATCGAGGAAATTTTCTATGCTCTTTGCAGGTGTAAATATTATTGAGTTAATGCACTTCAGCATCCCACCGCTGGAATTATTTGTGCGCGGAACGCTAATGTTCTGGTTTTTGTTTTTAATTTTTCGGTTGATCTTGCGGCGCGATATAGGCTCGGCATCCATCAGTGATTTTTTGTTTGTGGTGATCTTGGGTGATGCCGCACAAAACTCTATGATCGGCGATGGTCATTCTGTCAGCGATGGCGTTATGCTGATTTCCACCTTGGTTTTTTGGAATTTTTCAATCGATTGGTTGAGTTATAAGTTCCCAGTTATTAACCGTTTAATTTCTGTTCGCAAATTATGTTTGGTGCGCGATGGAAAATTACAGCGTCGTAATATGCGTAAAGAATTTATTACGGTGGATGAAGTTTACGAAAAAATGCGCGAAGCAGGGTTAGAGCATCTCGACCAAGTGAAACATATGTATATGGAATCGGATGGCGAGATTAGCGTGATTAAGCGCGAGGGCTAATTGTTTATTTGTCGTGAACGAGTTGCGCCCAAAACGCATTTAGAATCGGGCTCTTCAAACGCTTTTCCATCACGCAAATTCCCATGGAGTAGGGGCCTAAATCGGGTTGCAATATAAAAGGTTCAACTCGATCAGCAAGTGGGCTGTTGTCTACCACAATTTTTGGAAGCACGCCTACGCCAAACCCCAAGCTCACCATACTTACAATCGCTTCGTTGCCTTTCACTTCGGCATAAATATTCGGTTTGATGTTTTGTTGTTCAAACCAATTGTCCAAACGCTCGCGCACTAAACCTTCCTCAGAAATAATCATCGGAATTTTCTTCCAAAAATCCGGCGTGTCTAGCGCAGGTGCTTGCCAGTTGGGATTTTTTTTCGGTGCGATAAAAATCATCGGCGAGCGGGTGATGGGTTTGTAGCTAATTCCGGTAGGCATTTTGTCGGGTTTGGCGGTAATCGCAATATCTTCGTAACCGGCGAGCACGCGCTCAATTGATTGCGCCGGGTCGCCGGTGTGTAGTTTGATGGCAATGCCGGGATGCTTAACGCGGAATTCGGTGAGAATATCGTAGAGAAAGCTGTAGCTCGCGGTCACCGAGCAATAGATGCTGAGCTGGCCGTGCAGCTGATCGGCTTGTGCGAGCAGCGACTCCTGATAGGTCTCCCACTGCTGTAACACTTCTTTGGCAAATTGCAGGTAGCTTTGGCCTTCATGGGTAAGGGCGACGGAGCGGTTATCGCGTTCAAACAGACTCACGCCTAGGTCATCCTCCAGCTGTTTGATATTGCGGCTCAAGGTCGATGGGCTGACATGGCAGGCGCTGGCGGCGCGGCCAAAATGCAGGCTGCTGGCGAGGGCGCAAAAGAGTTTAAGTTTGGTGATATCCACAGTAGAAACCTTTGGGTCTTGCTAAAGACTGCGCTTAATGATTGTTGCATAAGCTGCAACATTAACATGCAAATATATCATTTTACGTGATATTGGTTTTTTTCTACACTGCGCGCCTGTTTTATTTCTGGGGTGTATCCCCGTCTATTAATCCGCATATCAGGAGTCTGCCATGCACGTTTATTACGATAAAGATGCCGATCTTTCCATCATCCAGGGCAAAAAAGTAGCCATCATTGGTTACGGTTCACAAGGTCACGCGCACGCGTGCAACCTGAAAGATTCAGGTGTAGACGTTGTTGTTGGTCTGCGCACTGGTTCTGCAACCGTTAAGAAAGCCGAAGCTCACGGCTTGAAAGTAACTGACGTTGCTTCTGCGGTGGCTTCTGCTGACGTAGTTATGATTCTGACTCCAGATGAATTCCAATCAAAACTGTACAAAGAAGAGATCGAGCCGAACATCAAGAAAGGCGCTACCTTGGCTTTCGCTCACGGTTTTGCGATTCACTACAACCAAGTAGTTCCACGCAAAGACTTGGACGTAATCATGGTTGCTCCAAAAGCACCAGGTCACACGGTACGCTCTGAATTTGTTCGTGGCGGCGGCGTTCCAGATTTGATCGCGATCTTCCAAGACGCTTCTGGCAAGGCGAAAGACACCGCTCTGTCATACGCATCAGGCGTAGGCGGCGGCCGTACCGGTATCATCGAAACCACATTCAAAGACGAAACTGAAACCGACTTGTTCGGTGAGCAAGCTGTATTGTGCGGCGGTGCGGTTGAGTTGGTAAAAATGGGCTTCGAAACTTTGGTTGAAGCGGGCTACGAGCCAGAAATGGCTTACTTCGAGTGCTTGCACGAATTGAAGTTGATTGTTGATTTGATGTTCGAAGGCGGTATCGCGAACATGAACTACTCAATCTCTAACAACGCTGAATACGGCGAATACGTGACTGGCCCTAAAGTGATCAACGAAGAGTCACGTAAAGCTATGCGTCAAGCCTTGAAAGACATTCAAACTGGCGAATACGCTAAGAAGTTCATCCTTGAAGGTGCAACTAACTACTCTTCAATGACCGCTGCTCGTCGCAACAATGCTGCGCACGGTATCGAAGTTGTGGGTGCCAAGTTGCGTGCAATGATGCCTTGGATTCAAGCGAACAAAATCGTTGACCAAACCAAGAACTAATTTGGTTGATTGATGTAAAAAGCCCCGCCTAGTGCGGGGCTTTTTTATGGGCTTTCGGGTTCTTCGAGGGATAGTACTACTTGATTTCGTCCACGTGCTTTTGCGCTATAAAGTGCTGCGTCTGCGCGTGCAATAAAATCAGTGGGGGATTCATCGCGGATTTGTGCTACGCCAAAACTGGCCGTGAGCTGGATATTTTTGGGCCAAGTGACTTGAGTGATTTTTTCGCGGATTTTTTCAGCGAGATGTCCTGCGCTGGCCAAATCTGTATTTGGGCAGGCTAACACGAACTCTTCGCCGCCCCAGCGAGCGAGTACATCAGTTTCGCGTGTGCTTTCGCTCAATACTTTGGCAAATTGAATCAGAACCTGATCGCCAAGCAAATGACCAAAGGTGTCATTCACTTTTTTGAAATAATCAATATCGATAAATATTAAAGAGAGTTTTGGCCCGCTGTATTTTGTGCTCAGTGGATCAAATAAAAACGCAATGCCCGCGCGATTGAGTGTGCCCGTTAAAGGGTCGCGAGTGAGTCGCTCCTCAAGCACCTTGCTGCGTATATTTAATAAGTTATTAAGCTCTTCAAGTTTGTGTCTGTGCTTGTTAGAAAAACGTAATTCTTCGCGAATATATTTAATTTGCTCCGCAATATAGAGAATGGCGGCGCAACCCCACAAAATTAACAGTCCGAGATAAAGTGATCCGTCCGTTAAGTATTGGCCCTGAAATTCAACGCGGTCAATCGCAATCTCGTAATGTCCCGGCGCAGCGCCGCTGCCCGTAGCAATTTCAAAGGCTATAGCGTTTGAAAGATCTGGGTTGCTGAGTTCGGGCGGGATTTTGTTGCCCACAAGCCACCACGTGGGGACTTGGAAGGATGTTAAGGGGATTGTGATGGGCGTCTGCTGAGTGTTGTAAATTTCTATAGCGCTGTATTTGAGTGAGTATTCATCCTTGGTGTAGGCGCTATTAAAGTTTTTAACTTGAACGCGAAGGCTTGAACCATTTGGAGCTTTCAGTTTCAGCCAAATTTGCACGCGGCTAAAGTTCGATAGGTCGGTGCCGGAATTCTTGCTGTCAGGTTTGCTTAAATTGAAAGATGCTTCGCAAAATGGCCAAGCATAGGTTGATGAGGCTATGTCGCACACCAAGACGGTTTTGTTGTCTCGGGTTTCAATATGAGAGCGCGTTGCACCGCCATTCCCGCTGTCATCCACGGCGGCGAGTTCGAAGTTGGGGTTCTGGTCTATCCGCAATACCCTAGGGTATTTCAGCGACTGGAGGGCAATAGCGGCGGCGCTTAACACGAGCATCATAATTGCAATGCGTGTTTTCCAGCGTTCTTGCGCGAGCGTCATCGTATGGTTACCTGTACGGTCTTAGCTTTCTAAGTAAAGCATATATGTGAGGTTTTGAGTTTTTCTTTATCGATTAAGTTGAGGTGCTTCAGAGTTGTGTGGTTCAAAATGGGGTTTGTGTGTTCGAAAATATATGCAGCCCGAAATTGATGTGTACAATGGCCGCTCTCTGGTAGTGAGGTAATTATGAATAGCAATCATCCTGAACAACATAAATCTACAGACGCGAGTGATCCTGAGTTGGATGTGTTTGATGATGTAGAAGAAGTGCGCGAAAGCGGACGCAAAGTGCGTCACCGCGGCGTCTACCTTCTCCCCAACCTGTTTACCACAGGCGCATTGTTCAGTGGGTTCTATGCGGTAGTCTCGGGTATGGACGGCAATTTCGGTCATGCCGCCGTCGCCATTTTTATCGCCATGCTGCTTGATGGAATGGATGGTCGAGTAGCGCGCATGACCAATACCCAGAGCGCATTCGGCGAGCAATACGACAGTTTGGCAGACATGGTTTCTTTTGGTGTGGCCCCCGCTTTGGTTATGTTTACCTGGGTGTTGCACGATCTTGGTCGCTGGGGGTGGGCGGCGGCTTTTATTTACACGGCTTGTGCTGCCTTGCGTCTGGCGCGCTTTAACACCCAAATCGGCGTAGTGGATAAGAAATACTTTATTGGTCTTGCCAGCCCTATGGCGGCGGCAATTATCGCTGCAACGGTTTTAACCTTGTCCAATTATGATCCTGAAACTGTTTGGGCAAAGGCAGGTCTAGCAATATTGACTGCATTTGCTGGTCTGTTGATGGTCTCCAACTTCCGTTATACCAGCTTTAAGAGTGTCGATTTCCGTGGTCGAGTGCCCTTCGGCTTTATGTTGCTTATTGTTTTGGTGTTCGCGTTGTTAATTATTTATCGCGAAGAAGGATTGTTGTTGATCTCTGCTGTTTATGGTTTGTCGGCTCCCGCAATTTGGGTGTTGCGTAAAATTGGCCTGCTAAAGGCTGAGTGATCTGCCTGTAAATTCCGCGTATTGGTCGCTTTGCGATGCATCTGCTCAGGTGTTGAGCGAAGCGACAAGGTCATTTCAAAATCTCTTCAAAAAAAGCTTGCAATGGCCGGTGTGGGTGCCTATAGTTCGCGCCCTCGCTGAGCAGGCAGATTTAACCTCCGGGTTGAAAAAGCAGTTTAGCGAAATTTGTAAAAACTGAATGAAAATAAGGG
>JAGKXD010000021.1 GCA_021151525.1 Cellvibrionaceae bacterium
CAACAATCGTTTTCTTAACAAAACGATTTGGCTCTGGTGCAGCTTTTGAGTAATCGAGTTTTGGCTTTCCACCAACAGCGTATTTCAAACCACCTAACAATATTTTTATAAATTGTGGATTCGAATAGGTTTCAGCCGTGTGACCCAAACCGGTATAGAAAGAACGACCACCATCAAAATCGTGGTACCAAGTAATGGGGTGATAATCACCGTGCTGACCGCCGCGATAAGTTTTCTCATCAACGGTTAAAAGAACTTTATTGAATTCGTAGAAATCACGATAGTCATCCCACTCATCGGCAATTTCAAAAACCGGTGGCAATGCTTCAGTAGCGGGATGATGTGCATCTCTCAAAACCACACGCGCATTCTGTATGTTACTTGGCTCGCTAGGATGACTTTTGAACACAGCCCCCACCAAGCGGCGATACCAGTACCAATTACCTTCCCATTCAGTATCTGCAGCGGCATGAATACCCACAAAACCACCACCAGCTTGAATAAAGCGCTCCATAGCGACTTGTTGGTTATCATCCAGCACATCTAGGGTCGTATTCAGAAACACAATTGCATTAAATGTACTCAATTGTGCATCGGTGAAGAGGCTCACATCCTCAGTCGCAACAACAGCGAATGAGTTTTCGGCTGCCATTTTTTGCAGTGCAGCAATGCCAGCGGGAATAGAATCATGACGCCAGCCTTTCGTTTTTGAGAAGACCAATACTTTGGCGTCTTTAATGTCTGAATTAAATAGCGCTTCGGCTTTAGCTTTTTCTGCTGGCTTGGCGCTAGATTGATTAGCGGGCTCACCGCATCCAACCAAGGTAAAAAATAAACCTGCGGCGACTAATTTGGGCCAGAGTAAAGAAATTCGCATCTTGATTCCTTCTATTTATAAAATTTGAAAATTGCCTTGGGTTAATTGAACCCGAATTGGGGGCACTTGGTTGTTGAGGTTTTCAGCTCAGCATTCTTGTTTAAGGGCACAATATTCAGGATGATGCGACGAGCGGCAAAATTGACCTTTCTACTCAAAAATTGCGGGCTGAGTCTAGCAGCGCACTCCTAGTCAGACATCTTGATTTACATTCGTAAACTTTTCTTTCGCCAGCTTATTTCCATAACCATAGAAGATATGTCACTAGAGTCAACCGAATGAATAAGGTATCTGTTTAACCGGAAAGCCCGATAGTAAAGCGCTAGTTTTCCAAACTAGAAACTAGAATTGTTTTGATGATGAAGCCCAACAACCCTAAACCAAGCGCTAAAAAGAGAATAAAAGTGCCGAACTTACCCGCTTTGGATTTCTTCGCCAAATCCCACACAATGAAAATCATGAATGCAATTAAGCCACTTACACATATATACATAGACCAAGTTTCGAATTGTTCTACCGTCATAACTACCTCAAATCATTAGAAAATGAATCTTTATTAACCAAATTAGCCCTATTTTGGGGCTATTCTAGCGAAAATGATCAACTACTTATAGCAAACCCCTGTTCATATTGTTTGCAAAAATATACACTCTTTTTCACGGGCCTAGTTCTTAATCTAGAAGTCAAAAAATTAGTCCGTTAATTTCAAACATTGTCCCCATACTGACGGAGCACACCATGAAAACTATTCAAATCGTTGCATCATTTATCCTTGCTGCTGGTCTTTTGGCTGGCTGCTCAAAGCAAGAAGCTGCTCCAGCTGCAGCTCCTGCACCAGCTCCAGCAGCTGAAGCTCCAGCTGCTGCTCCAGCTGCCGAAGCTGCTGCTCCAGCTGCTGACGCCGCTGCTGCTCCAGCTGCTGACGCTGCCGCTGCTACTTCTGAAGCTGCTGCTCCAGCTGCTGAAGCTGCTGCATCTTCTGCCGCTGCTCAGTAATTGCTTTACCCACCCGTTAACGCGGGTAAAAAAAGGCCGCCTTTGCGGCCTTTTTTATTGTTGGCATATTCAGTATCTATCCAGCCTGCATCTATCTTCCTCTATAATGGCGACCATAAACTTATCCCGCTTATTTAAAAGTTAGGAATCCCCATGGCGCGCGAACAAATGCATTATGACGTAGTAATTATTGGTGCTGGCCCTGCTGGTTTGTCAGCCGCATGCCGTTTACGTCAACTCGATAATAATTTAAGTGTCTGCCTACTGGAAAAAGGCGCTGAAGTTGGTGCTCATATTTTGTCTGGCGCAGTATTTGAACCGCGCGCTCTTGATGAATTATTTCCCGACTGGAAAAAACAGGGCGCACCATTAGAGACGCCAGTCACTGCCGAAGATTGGCAATTTTTAAACTCCGCGACCAAATCGCTAAAAATCCCTAATGGATTATTACCTGCTGTTTTGCACAACAATAACAATTACATTATTAGCCTTGGACGCTTATGCCAATGGTTGGCAGAACAAGCTGCTGAACTCGGTGTAGATATTTTCCCCGGCTTTGCCGCGAGCCAAGTACTCTATCGCGATGATGGCAGTGTCGGCGGTGTAATTACCGGTGATATGGGACGCGCTGCAGATGGCAGTGAAAAACCAGAGTTTGTTGAAGGCATAGAACTGCATGGCAAATACACACTTTTCTGTGAGGGCGCTCGTGGGCATCTTGGTAAAGAGTTAATTAGCCATTTCAAATTGGATGAAGGAAAAGATCCACAACATTACGCTATAGGTATTAAAGAAATTTGGCGCGTACCAGCGACACAACATAAAGAAGGTTTGGTAATGCACTCTCTCGGTTGGCCGTTGAGCGAAACCAATACCACTGGCGGTGGCTTTTTATATCATTTGAACGACACACAAATTGCAGTGGGATTAATTACCGATCTTTGCTACAGCAATCCCTATTTGAGTCCATTCGATGAATTTCAACGCTATAAGCATCATCCAAAAGTTGCCCAATATTTAGCAGGTGGGGAGCGTATAAGCTACGGCGCACGCGCACTCGTGAAAGGTGGTATCCAATCGCAGCCACGTATGTATTTTGCAGGTGGCTTATTATTGGGGGACGATGCCGGCACCTTAAACTTTACCAAAATTAAAGGTAGCCATACGGCGATGAAAAGCGGAATGATTGCCGCAGAAGTTTTAGTACCTGCGCTAGCGGCAGGCCGCAGCAATGATGCACTGAATGAATTTGAGGTGTCATACAAAAATTCGTGGGCTTACGAAGAGCTCTACGAACAGCGCAACGTTGGCCCAGCACAGCAAAAATTTGGTACGCAACTTGGAAGCCTATACGGCTTTATCGACATGACACTTCGTGGGAAATTGCCGTGGACACTACACAACACCAAAGCAGATAACACACAGTTAAAGCCTGCAAATCAATCGACAAAAATTGACTACCCCAAAGCCGATAATAAATTGAGTTTTGATAAATTGTCTTCGGTGTATTTATCAAATACCAATCATGCAGAAAACCAACCTTGTCACTTACTCTTAAAGGATGCGAGCATTCCACTCGCCGTAAATTTGCCAGAATTTGACGAGCCAGCGCAACGCTACTGTCCTGCCGGAGTCTATGAAATTATTACCGCAGAAAATGGCGACAAGAGATTTCAAATTAATTCGCAAAATTGTGTACACTGTAAAACTTGCGATATTAAAGACCCAACCCAAAATATTCAGTGGGTAACACCAGAAGGTGGTGGCGGCCCTAACTATTCAGCCATGTAACACTTAAATCATTCATCAATAAAAAAAAGCCTGCATCATGCAGGCTTTTTTTATTCCATCAACATCCTTGCGGTAATTCCGTTTTCGCTTTGGTCCATTTAACGACGGCAACGACTAACAAAAATATTACACAAGCAATTAATGCAACACACACCTCATAAAGACTGGGCGAAAAAATAACAAAGTAACCTTTGCTTTTAATCAGCGCCGCAAAACTCGATACCGCAAAAGGCATCCAATAAAGGCGAAACGTTTGCCAGTGATTAGCTTTACCTCCACCGGATACACTTAGCATTAGTGCAGTTCCTATAACAACACTAATCCCCACAGAATTAATCCAGATTTTTGGTGAAGGATCAAAATGAAAATAAAGCGTCACGAAATACCAAATCAAATAACACCAAAGCACTAGCCTCCCCGGCTTGATATTGACAAAATATTGGTAAATTAAACGCATATTCTTCGGCATCCCAAACTCTAAGATAGGCTTTGCATAAAAAGTGCCAGTTCAATATTGAAGAAAAATCAACCTATTTGAGCCTAAGCGCAAAGAAAAACAGCACATGAGCGTGCACAAGCCCAATTGTAACGCACCATCTTAGCATCAACTAAATTATCCTCCCCCATAAAAAAGCCCGAATAAGTATCCACTTATTCGGGCTTTTTATTACAGCAGCGGTTACTTATTTTGCCAACCGCCACCAAGGGCTTTATACAAATCTACTGTAGCTTTTAAACGAGCAAGTCGCTGCTGAACCAACGAATCCTGTGCTTGGAAAAAACTGCGCTGGGAATCCAACAAAGTTTGCAAGTCTACACTACCCTCGCGATAACGGTCCTCGTTTAACTTCAAACTACGTGATGACTGCGCAACAATATTTTGCTGATTGCTCTCTTGCTGCTGAGTGATGTTGACGCGGTTCAAAGCATCGTCAGCTTCTTGCAATGCCGTTAAAATAACCTTGCGATATTGCTCTAGCAATTCAACACGACGCGACTCACTCACGCGCACTTGATTGGTTACACGGCCACCGGCAAAAATAGTTTGTGCCAATGATAAACTCCAACCCGTAGTTTGCAATGCAGGGCTTAATGAAAAAAATTCAGCTGCCGATTTACCCGCATTACCGCTCAACTGGATTCCGGGTAGCAATGCTGCGCGTGCAGCGTAAACATTCGCAGAAGATGCTTGCAATTGCGCTTCCGCACTGGCCACATCTGGTCGGCGCGCAATAACATCTGCCGGAACACCCGCACTCAACTGGGGAATTTTTAAATCGCCAAAATTTTCACGTGCCAATTGATAGGCTTGCGGCACTTGCCCCTCCAGCAACGCAATTGCTGCTCGAGTTTGATCTAATTGCAACTGCAATGGCAGGAGCGCATTTTGCTGGGATAACAAATTAGTCTTTTGAACCGCAACATCTGCTGCTGTAGCAGCACCATTGCGATACAAAGAATCTACGATTTTTTGGATGCGTTCAGCAATTTCTACATTCTTCTTCGCAGTAACTGTGCGCTCTTGCAACGCGAGATAATTAAACCAGGCCGTTGCTACGCCAGCAGAAATACTCAACCGCGTCGCCTCATTTGAAAATGCGGTCGCCTTATAATTGGATTTTGCTGCATGGCGATTAGCCATTTCACCGCCCCACAAATCGAGTTCATAACTCGCACTCACGCCTGCCGTTGTTGAACCAGAGTTTGACCACGTGCTGCCATCTACTTTAGATCGCTTCTCACCACTTGATGCATTTAAACTAAATGCAGGGAACAAGCTGGCATCGGCAATTTTCATTTGCAACTCAGCCTGTTTAACATGTTCACTGGCAATTAGAACATCAGGATTTTTTTGCTGTGCAATTTCAACTAATTGGGTGAGTTGTGGAGATTCAAATGCTCGCCACCATTCTTTTTCAATATTAATGGCACCTTGAGTTTGCACTGAATATTCCCACACAGGCGCATAATCAATTTTTACATCTGGCACTTTATCCATTGAAGAGCAAGCCATCATAGTGGCGCAGATTAAAAGATTGATTGAGGTTAGTTTATAAAATTTCACCTTGATTACTCCGACGCTAAAGCGACAACAGGATTTAAACGAGCCGCTTTGCGCGCAGGTAAAAAGCCAAAAATTAATCCAGTTAAAAATGCGCAACTAAAGGCGAGTATCACCGGGCCAAGCGAATAATCAATTGGCATTCCAAAATGTCCTACTATGGCCGCCGCAAGCAAGCCCAATACGACGCCAATAATTCCACCGAGTGCTGATACCGTTAAAGCTTCAATTAAAAATTGCTGCATGATATTTCGTTGACGAGCGCCCGTTGCCATGCGCACACCAATTTCACGCGTGCGCTCAGTCACACTTACCAGCATAATATTCATGACACCTATACCGCCCACTAACAATGAAATTGCGGCTATAGACCCTAACAAAATCGTCATAGTATTTTGCGTTGCCGATAAAGTATCAATCAACGACGCCATATTACGAATGGTAAAATCTTCTGTTCCATGACGCTCGGTTAACAGTGAACTCACTGAGTTTTGCACATCTGTCATATACTCTTCCGAATCCACAGAGATAGTTACGTTGCGCAAATAACGACGCCCCATAATACGCAAGCTACCCGTTGTGTAGGGAACAAGAATTTTGTCGTCCTGATCTTGACCACCCGGGTCAGCACCGCGCTCAGCCATAATGCCAATCACCTGAAACAACACATTATTTACAATGATGTATTTCCCTAAAGGATCTTCATCAACAAATAATTTACGCACGACGGTTTTTCCTAGGACCGCAACGGTTGCAAATGTTTTTTCATCTTCTTCAGTAAAAAAAGTACCCGATGAAATTTCCCATTTACGCGCTAGCGGATATTGAAAACCCGTAGCATTTACATCAGTGCTCACATCTACATTGCCGTAACGAATAGTGTAAGTTCCCGTCAACTCAGGCAAGGCTGTAACAACGTGAGGTAATTTATTAATCTCAACCACATCGGCAGGAACCAGCGTTTGAATATCAAAATAACGCCGCTGCTCAGGCCCGCCAGGGCGCACCAACAATAAATTTGATCCCATTGCGCTGATACTATCGACCACTGCTTTTTTTGCGCCATCACCAATTGCGAGCATAGTAATTACTGAGCCCACTCCAATTACAATCCCTAAGAGGGTTAAAATTGTACGGAAGATATTACTGTGCAAAGAGCGAAATGCTGTTTTAGTACCCTCTAATAATTCCGTTGAAAAACTTGGTTCTCCGTGTAATTTAGGCTCATCAATCGGTAGATGAGTAACTTCACTCGGCCCCGGATCTGCAACAATTAAACCGTCGCGAATTTCAATTAAACGCTGGGCATTCTTTGCGACATGCGCATCGTGTGTAATGAGAATAATTGTGTGCCCCTGCTCAGATAAATTTTTGAGCAGCTTCATCACTTCTTTACCGCTATTACTATCCAATGCGCCTGTAGGTTCGTCGGCTAAAATAATTTGACCGCCATTCATTAATGCACGAGCAATAGAAACACGTTGCTGTTGCCCGCCCGACAATTGATTGGGGCGATGATCAAGCCGCGCAAACAAGCCGAGGGAGCTTAATAATTCACTCGCACGCTCACGTCGAGCTTGGGGCGGCATGCCAGAATAAGTTGCAGGCATTTCCACGTTTTCGCACGCGGTTGCTCCCGCAAGTAAATTATAACTTTGAAAAACAAAGCCAAAGGCCTCACGGCGCAATTGTGCTAATTCATCGGCATCAAATACAGAAACATTTTTTCCCGAAAAATAATATTCGCCCGTGCTAGGTTTATCCAAACACCCCAGAATATTCATTAGCGTTGATTTACCTGAACCAGATTGCCCCATGATGGCAACAAATTCGCCCGGATAAATTTCTAAATCTATGCCGTGTAAAACTCGCGTCTCCAAATCACCATTTTGAAAGGTTTTTGTTACGCCGGTCAGCTTTATCAGTGGTTGCTTGTCAGTCATAGGTAAATCAACACAGTAAAAGGAAGTTATAATGGCGAACACATTGTTCACCTTAAATTGTGCAATTAGCGAATGGCAATTAGCGCATTTGACGAGCACCGCCACCTGGAGCACCGCCGCCAGGTGTCATTGCTGAAGCTTGTGGGCTATTTGGCCTTTCAGGTTGACGCATGGCAGACACAACAACCTCACCTTCCTGCAAACCTTCTAACACTTGCGTTTGTACGCGGTTGCTAATACCAATAATAATTTTACGTTCTTCGAGCTTCCCTTTATCCGTCATGATCTGCACAGTTGCGGGTTGAGGCTTAACTTCAATACCAGGCATAGGTGGTGATTTACGCGGCCAATGTTTGTGTTTGGATTTGTCATCGCTCTTCTCATCTGAATTCTCGACTACATCAACACCCTTTCTTTCACCTTTAGCGTTTTGAGATGCGGATTGTTTTGGTAAATCTTTTTTATCGCCTTTATCTGGTTTGCTTTCACTCGCTATCTCAGTTTTATTTTTTTCAGCTTCGCTTGTAGCACCGTGCTCAGCTTTTTGTTTTCGATCTTGCCAGTTTGATTTGTCGCCCCATTTTTTATCGGCTGTTTCGCCCGGTTTGCGCGGTTTAAAATTCACAGCCGATGCAGGAATAACCAAAGTATCTTTCGCCTGCGATGCAATAAAAAATACTTGCGTGCTCATTTGTGGCATAAGCACCTTACTATCATTAGGAACATCAAAGAGTGCGTTGTAGAGAACAACATTATTTGTGACTACCGGAGTTGGCTCAATGCGATCCAACTTGCTATACCAGCGGTAATCCTGCCCGCCCAATGTAGTGAAATATACCGGCATGCCCACTAACAATTTACCAATGTCCGCTTCAGATACTTGCGTTTGCACCGTCATGGTAGTGAGGTCTGCAATTCGCATAATGGTAGGTGCTTGTTGATTTGCATTTAAAGTTTGACCTTGACGAGAGGTGATGGAAACTACAGTTCCACTCATGGGAGCATAAATACGTGCGTATTCAAGGTTAGCCTCTTCTGCACGCAAACTTGATTCAGTTTGCTCAATTTGCGCTTGCAATGCTTTTAACTGCGAAACTGCAGATTGATAACTGGCTTCTGCAGTTTGCAATGACTCTTTGGTAGTCGCATCATCTTTAAATAAATTTTGCTGACGCTCTACACGAATTTTTGCTAAGACCAATTGAGCATCTTTATCGCCCAACTGTGCTTTTTGGTTTTGCAGTTGTGCACGAATACCATCTACCTTCGCGAGATATACAGTTGCATCAATCTCCGCCAGTAAATCACCTGCTTTAACTTGCTGCCCTACAACAACTAATAATTTTTTTACTTGACCTGACACTTGTGCGCCTACATCTACATAATCGCGTGGCTGCAAAATACCTGTAGCAGTCACGAGGTTTTGTATATCGCTGCGCTCGACGGTTGCAGTGATATAATTAGCGGCTTCATTGCTGCGACTAAAAAAAATTTTCCAGACGCCTATAGACACCAAAATCGCAACAATTAAAAATGCAATTCGAGTAAAACGCCACAATGAAAAAAACTCACCAATCGATGTCAAGAATGTAGACATAAACACTTCTCAAAGTAAAAATAACATGGAAAGTCAGCCTTCAACCCAAGGCTAAATAATAAGTATATAAAACCTACTGATGCCAACTTTACCATTGTTTGTGTAAAGTTTTGTGCAAAAAATGTGGCGATTTAATGAATAAAACACCTACACAAATAAAAAGGGCTGAACTGACGATGACGCCAGCTGAGCCCTCTTATCCACAGTGCTATTATTAAGCTAAAACTTCTATTCAGCTAACACCTCAAAAGTACCGCTATAAGTTCCCGAGCGAGCGGTGGCCGGCTTAGTTGCTTTATTATCTTTATAATTTGCCCCCAGCCAAAACATACCGGTTTTTTTCCATTGGATTTTTACGCGGCCATTTTTATCCGTTTCATACTGCTTTTCAACGGGCGAAAGACGATAACGGCTTCCGCCTTCAATCACTTCAATTTTTACACCCGCAGCAGGTTTTCCATCCATCAAAAATATAAATTCAGACGATTCACTAGCTGCCAGATCATTAGGATGAGTTACCGGAACCAATTCCAAACCTTGATTAGTAGGTTTTAACGCTGCCTTGCTGGGCGCACCTAAGGTGACAAAGGTTTCTACACGGCGCGATCCCTGTGTTACCTCAAGATTTTTTGCATCCTTAGGAATTGCTGTAGCAAGTTCTGCGGGATCAGCTTTGGCTCCGCGCGCAGGCCAAAATCCGCGCTTACCATCAACCGCTTCCCAGCGCGCCGTCAAACCATTATTCGTTACAAACACTTTGTAAGTCCCGGGTTGATTAATTTCAACATCAAAACTGGTGCGCAGTTTTCCTTCAAAGATATTTTGGACTTCTGAGGTAGTTGCATCGGGCGCAATAATTTGAATTGGGCCTAATTTGGGCGAACCAGAATCGAACGTAAAAAGCTCGGTAGATAACGCCAAATCAAAGGTAACCCAACCACCCTTACCGCCTTTGCTAGTGTCTGATGGCAACAACCAAAGATTGTGCGCCTGTGTAACTGTACACGCGATCATGGTTGCGTAAAATAAAGCGCATTGAATAAATTTTTTCATCGCTAACTCCTGGCTTTTATGGATTTAAATCAAGCTTCACAGCGCCAACTTCTACGGTGCCGGTTTCTCTGAGTGATGTGATTTTTTCTACCGGCCATGCGAAAGGCACCTTAACAACTTCACGACCACCGCCTTCACGTGCAATTTCTACAAAAAGTAAATAATTACCTTTGGGGAGATCACCCAGAGGAGCTACACCTTGGGAAAAACTTAATTGATGAATACCTGATAATTTGGTTGCACCGGAAACACCATCAACTGGAAAGTTTAAGGTTCGGCCATCGCGTCGCCACCATTGACGCAAATCCTTTAACCATTTTTCACCGCCACCCTCCCGCTTTTTATCGGCATACCAAACTGCTAGGGTTTTGGTTACTTTTTTATCGCTTTCTGCAGTGGACTCAAGCCACACTGCAGTATAAGGAGCGTGATATTCAGTTACATTTAATTGGGGTATTTCAATGGATATTTGCAAACTTGCTGCATAACTAAGTGGCGACAAGAGTAAGGCGCAGGCCAAAGCTATTTTTTTTAACATTTAAATACTCACTTATGAATTAAAAACAAAATAAAAAATATAGGTACAACCAAACCCGCAATCACCAAAGGCCAAGTTTGGCGGCGAGTGTCTGCGTAACGCTGTAGTAAAACAAAACCAGTTATCGAAAAAATAATGCATGCCAGTGCAAAAAGATCCATAAAATAAATCCAGGCTTTACCTGTGTTTCTACCTTTATGAATATCATTTAAATATGAGATCCAACCGCGATCAGTGGACTCATATTCAAATTCACCTGTCTCTATATCAATACTTAACCAAGCATCACCACCGGGACGAGTAAGTGGTAAATAGACTTCGCTACCATTCACTTCAGCATTTTTGGAATCTAATGTGATTGCACTGTGTTGCAGCAGCCAATCGTAAATAGCGACTGGTAATTCAATATTTTTTTTCGTATTGGTTATCATTAATTGAGGCAGAAAACTTTCCGGAAGTTGCCCTACAATGCGTATGATTGTCGGCTTACTTTCAATAGCTCCGGCATGATTTAAGCTGATACCTGTAACTGAAAATAACAACATACAGACAAAGCAAATTGCAGAACTCATCCAATGCCATTTGCGAATAGTCATTAAACTTATCAACGGCTTTTTCTTCGTTTGCTCGAAACCACGTGTTGTGGAAGATATTTTTTTGCCAAGAGTCACAGTTGACCCCGAACGTTCGTTTTACTCGGACTGCATTTTAAAAATTCATTACGCATGTTTAACAACTTTTCAATTAGCAAAACCAGCTACCTAAAAGACAACCGGTTTTGGAGCCATAGGATTAATTAGAACGAGAAATTCAGACCTAAACGTGCAGAACGCTCAACACCCGGAAAATAACGGGACACACCGCTATTTAAGCTGGCAATGTATTTCTCGTCGGTCAGATTCATTAGGTTCAATTGCAGATTCACATTTTTAGTAATCGGATAAGAAGCCATAGCATCCATTACCCAGTAATCTGGAATTTCCACCATGGAGCGGCGTGAGCGGGCTTCCGTATCCGTCAAGCTTGTGCTTGCGGATGAATCCACGTAACGCGCACCACCGCCAATAATCAACCCACTTTTAAAGGTGTAGCTATTCCACAGTGTGAACGTCAATTTTGGTGACCATTGAATAACACCACCGTCCGTACTTGTTGCAACAGTTGCTCTATTACCGCGAGTAATTTCTGGCTCCATGTACGCCAAGCCAGCGTTGATTTGCCAGTTTTGCATCACGATACCCGAAGCCCCCAACTCAATACCCTGCACACGACGCTCTCCCACTGCTGTGGTAGTTCCGTCTGGATTCGAAGCGAATTCGTTTTCATTTTTACTGCGGAATAATGCAGCCGTTAATGTGAGTCGATCTTTGTACACATTCCACTTAGTGCCAATTTCTTCATTAGTCCCTTTTTGCGGGTCAACATTAGGAGAATTAGCGCCTATTGTCGTACTTGTGCTCAATGAAAAATTCGCGCTGCCCGGTGGTAACTCTGAAGTTGCGTAAGAAATATAAATAGAACCGTTTTCACTTGGTTTATAAACACCACCTAATTTCCAACTCAATAATTGATCATCAAGCGCGGCAGAACTTCCCACCAAAGTACCAATTGCAATTGTTTGAACTGCTGGCGCAGTTACTGCGCCTTGGCGCGTTAAAATATTCGTTCTGGTATGAAATCTTTCTGCACGAATACCTGCGCTAATTTCCCAGTGATCGTTCAGTGTTATTGTGTCTAACGCATAGAGTGCAGAGGTTGTAGTTTCACCGTCAGTTTTGCCACCATCGCGCACAATGGGTTGGAAAACATCATTAGTGCTTGGGTTATATAAATTCGAATTGACTTGCGTTGCACGTATTGCAGAAGTTGCTGATGCGTATGGAGTACCCACGGTGTACGCGGATTGGCTTTCGTAAATAAATTCAACACCGCCACTCACTTCATGCTTAATACTGCCCGTATCAAACTCAGCGGTTAAATTGGTTTGGTTAGTGATGATTTGATTAGTTTGTTCCCTGCCCTGACGCGAGCGCGAAATTGTCCAGGTATCGGGATTCGCATTAACCGGCGTACCGAAAGTCACTGTGTTAATTGCCGTTAAACCCAAATCTTGTTTGGTGCGACCATAGCGAGAAGTATTGCGCAAGGTTAGCTTATCAGTGAGATCGTGTTCGATGCGTACAGTAGCCATGTGCGCATTCACATCATTGTAGTCGCTCGTCGATCCATAAAAATTTGTTGAATCAACAGACTCGGGAGTTTGCCCTGCAAAAGTTCCACCTTTTGGAAAAGTGGTTGCCGTTGGGCGCGCATCAAAAATTGCGTTGTAATAGCCTTTGAGTCCAATTGTCGGAACACCGCCATCAGGAATTCCTGATTGCTGCACCGATAATAAATTAATGTGCGTGCGCGTATCTGTACCCAAACCTAAACCGAGTGACGCTGCAAAACCTTGATAATTGTTTTCAACTTTATCGCGACCAGCAACACCCGCTTCTTGCTCAAGCAAGTTAACGCGAATGGCAGACGTTGGCGTGAGTGTACGGTTTACATCAAGAGTTGCGCGAGTGTAATTGCCTGAACCAACGCTCGCGTTACCCGAAGTGGCATCATCAAGGTTGGCCACTTTACTGCTCATATTGACGTAGCCAGATGCCGCCCCGCGACCGTTATCCACACCGGCTGGGCCCTTGGCTATTTCAACTTGATCTGTGTTAAACGTATCACGTGAGATTGAACCTAAATCGCGAATACCATCAACAAAAATACTACCTTGGGTATCGAAACCACGCATAAAAATCGAATCGCCCGTAGCCGTATTACCGTTCTCCCCCATCAACATGGTAATACCGGGAGTGTTGCGCAGGGTTTCACTCAAACTGGTAGCTGCTTGCTGCTGGAATAATTCTTTCTTAACCACCACGATGGTTTGTGAGGTATCAACCAAGGGCTGGGTGAACTTGTCTGAACTTACCTTATCGGCTTTGAAGTCGGTGTTAACAACATCAGCATTTACTTTAACAGTGCTTAATTTACGACTCGATTCTGCATCCTTCTCCTCTTTCTTAGCCTGCTCTGCCGCCATTGCACCACTTGCCACCAGTAATAACACGGAAGATAAAGCTGACACTTTGAATTGCTTAATTGGATTGCACGTTTTTGCAATGTTAAAAGGTGATTTCGTCTTACTCATAGCTAGTCCTGATCCTTAAATTAATAGGTGTTTAATTTGATATTGCATCATTTAAATACAATTGATAATCATTTACATTAAAATCAAAAAATAAATCCCTTTCGGGATGTCGTGATTGAATAACAAGGCAAGATCTCGAACTCTCTTTGTTATTCGCAGCCAACAATCTAGCCCAAATGATAATTATTATCAACACCAATAGGAATTATTATCATTTGCGTTAGATGTATGTCGGCTCGAAAGAGAGCAGCTATTGAAATCCGGCTGACTTTTAATTGCGGATACGCCAATTTTGGGAACAGTATTAAGAATCGGAAATAGACGTTTAAGTAGATTCGAAATGCATACTTCGCCGTTCATCGCAATTTTCTGCAACTAATAGAACGAGTAAGAAAGTTTGATATTGAAAATAAAAATACTGAAAAAACGATAAACACTAAAAACAGTTAAGATACAAAACTCTACTTAGTTTTGCTTTTTAGCGGTTTTCTACTGCCTGTTATCATCGACAGCGGGAGATTTTCTTTCAATCGATAGCTTTCAAAAATTGCAGCCGTTATGTGAATTAGTACCAAACATAGCAGTGTGTTTGCGCTCCACATATGCAGATTTTGCAACCAATCTTCACCCCAGAAATAATCGATTTCTTCCATCATAAAACCGCTGATGCCTAGCGTTAAAATAATTAGCATCATGAAAATCATGACGAGCGCACCTAGCGGTGAGTGTCCCATACGATGATAAGGCTCGCGTTTTATTAAAGCTCTTAAATGCAATTTAAGGCGAGAATAGGTAGGAAAAAAATCTGACCAGCGCGCAGCACCTTTTCCAATAAAACCCCATATAAAACGAATAACCAGCCATACGACTGCGTAATAACCAAGCCATTCATGCCAGCACTCTCCTGCTTCGTTCAACCAATAATTCGCTACAAAAGCTCCGGCGACTGACAAGTGAAATAAACGAACGATAGGATCCCAAAGCTTTAGGTGCACTTCACTCATGTTGTAGCCCACGAGCGTAAAAGGTTGTGATAGAGGCCAGTGAGTTTAAGCAAATCTTTATCACCCTCTGGCAGTTTTGGTGTTAATTGCTGAATGGTTTTATCTAGCTCAAACAAGATATTGCGTTGCTTTTCATCGCGCACATAACTTTCAATCCAAAAAAAAGAAGCGAAGCGCGCACCTTGTGTTACGGGTTTTACACGATGTTCAAAGCCAGATGAATAAAGAACCATATCTCCCGCCGCGAGCTTAATGCCCTCACCGCCTTGAATTCCTTCAATCTCCAATTGGCCACCAACATACTCGTCAGGCTCCGACAAAAATAAAGTTGCCGATAGATCTCCACGCACAGTCAGACTGGTACCGGGCACCGGCATAATTGCACTATCGATATGAGTTCCGTATGAACCACCATTTGTATAGCAATTAAATTTAGGTGGATAAATTTTTGATGGCAAAGCTGCAGAAATAAATAAAGGGTGATTGCCTAATTTTCGCAAAATATGATTACGTAAACCTATAGCAACTTCCGATGCATCATCAAGTTGTAAATTTTGTTTTGCTGTTCGCGCAAGACTGCCTGCAGTTTTTACACCGGATTCCCAGTTTGCTTGTTCCATAGGCGAACGAAACTGTTGTACTTCATCCTTACTTAATACATTTTCTATAATAAGTAGCATTCATACCTCGTCGATACTTGCGACACATTCGAGAAAAAGGGAGTCGTCATCCTCGCGTAGCGGGGATGACGACTCGCTCTTAAAATTCTGATTTGTTAAATCCACCAAAAATCTTTTTAACTCGACTGCAATTCCAAAGTGGTATTGCGAATATCATTTAAGGTTGCGCAACCGGCTTGTGCCATACATAGCTCTAATTCTTCGCGCAACAATCTCAACATGTGTGCAACGCCAAGCGCACCGGCCACACTGAGTGCAAAAACTTGTAAGCGCCCAATTAAAACTGCATCTGCACCTAAGGCTATGGCTTTAAATATATCCAGACCAGAGCGAATACCACCATCAAATAATACGGGGTAATTATCACCCACTGCTGCGCGTATACGTGCAAGGCAGTCAATGCTTGCAGGTGCTCCATCTAAATTGCGGCCGCCGTGATTGGAAACTACTAAGCCAGCGCAACCCAAATTTTTAATTTTTATTGCATCATCAGGATGCAATACACCTTTTACGATTACCGGCAAATTCGATTGATCGATTAACCATTCCAGATCAAACCATGTGGGTGCGTCTTGCATTACTCCTTGAAACACCCTGCTCTGTCCCTGCGCAATTTTTGCTAGTTGTGACAACTCGTACCCTTCAACATTTACCGCTATACAATCAGAGGGCATTTGAAAATCTGCACGTACCGCGCCTAAACTCGGGCTACGAACAGAAGCATCTACAGTGACGACAATTGCTTTATAACCCGCTGCTTCTGAACGGCGAATTAAATCTAAAGTATCTGTGCGCGATGGTTGAAAATACAATTGAAACCATTTTTCTCCAGCGCTAGAGCTCGCAATATCTTCAAGACTAAAGGTAGAAAGTGTGCTGCTGAGCATGCAAGCTTGCATTGCTTCTGCTGCGCGTGCTATTTCTAATTCGCCTAAAGGATGCGCTAATTTTTGATACGCCACAGGCGCAAGAAAAATAGGAATTGAAAACTCGCGATTAAATAAATTAAACCGCGTATGCCCCTTGGTAAGATCACAAAGAATTCGTGGATATACGGCCCACTTATTAAATGCTGCAATATTTCTTGCTAAGGTTTGATCTCGCCCGCTTCCGCCCGCAATGTATTCATAAGTTGGAGCTGCAATAAATCGTCGCGCAAAATATTCGTAATCTTGCGCGGCTTGAATATCGGAAGGAATATAATTTAGCGGTGCTAATAGCTGTGGATTTTCGCTCATACAATTAAAAAGGCTGGGCTAAGCCCAGCTCTCTCGCAACATCGGGAATTAAAAATTGTAGTTTACCGTAACACGCGTTGTACGCGCATCGCCTTTGTAAACAAAGGAGCCAGAACGATATGCAGCAAGGTAATAATCCTTATCCGTTACGTTGCCCACATTCAAACGCACATCCACATTTTTGCTGAAGTCGTAAGTCGCAAACAAATCAAGCACGGCATAAGCCGGAATTGGTTGCGCGTAATAGTAAGCACCTGTTGCAGCAACCGTGGTGTAAACCGCGGCTGTATCTGGTTGACCGGCAAACTTTTTACCTTCGTATTTCCATGCGCCGCCGAAAGCAAACTTCTCGGTAAATTGATATCTCAATTGCAAGTTCAAGGATAGATCAGCAAAGTTACTGATGGTTTTACCTAGGTTAAGTGCAGTAGCTGATTCCAAAACGTCTGCATTCATATAAGTTACACCTGCTTGAGTAGTTAACTTATCGGTAACTTTACCGCTTGCACCGAACTCAATACCGCGAACACGAATTTTACCCGTGTTGAAAGTACCAACTGAATCGTAGTTTGCACCCTCCATTACATCAGACTTGGTGACTTGGAAAACTGCACCAGTCAACAACAAGGTTTCATCAAACAGATTCCACTTGGTACCCAATTCCAAATTGTCAGACCTTTCTGGTTTCGCACCGGCAATGCTGCCGTTATAAATTACAGTGCCGCCGTAACCACTGCTGGTACCTACGTCAGATTCACCGCCGTTAATATCCGCTGCAGTTGACCAAGTGAAATACACGTTGGCAGCATCATCTATGTCATACACTACGCCCAAGTGACTGTTGGTCAAGGTGTCAGAATAATCGTAACGAGCTTGCACCAATGCAGCAGTTTGCGTACCTAAATCAAAATCAAATTTATCTGCACGAATACCTGCGAATACCGACCATTTATCACTCAGATCAACAGTATCCATAACCGACAATGATTTGGTTTTGACTGACCAATCGCTATCCCAAACACTCTTGGCAATTTTGCGATTCATTACATTATTGATGTTAGAAATTTCGTTGCCAGACTTATCAATTACACACCAACCATTCGCAGCAGCCGCAGCTGAGGTAAAACAATTTTGACCAGAGTTGGTTACAGTGTAATTGCCGTTCAATACTGCATGATCAGTATATTCGGCACTAAAAATAAATTCGTGTTTCATTCCACCAATTTCTTGGTCGATGAACAAATTAGTTTGGTTAGCAAAGTAATCCACTTCTTGCCAACCTTGATGAGTACTCAAGCTCACGGTTGAGTAAACACCGTTTGGATCTTTAGCATTTGTTGTTGTGGCGCGCGCACCAGTAGCAACATAACCGTTGTCAGAAGTACCTTTACGGGTAATGTTGGTAATACGTACATCAGAATTGAAACGGTACTTCAAACGCGCAGTCACTGTATCAACATCTGACTCAAGGAAATCTTGCTTCTGCGCGTAAACCGGTGCGCTATCAGCAGGCTTACGATTAGGAACAGTACCTACAAGATAGCTACCCAAATCCGGATTATCTTTTGCATTCAATCCGTAATAATCCAGAGTCATTTCAAACTCGTCGGTTGGGGTATAAAGACCAGAAATTGCTACACCTTTACGCTCACGGTAAGCGGGATCGCGATCAGGGACATCTTCTTTTGCCGTTAATAAGTTTGCGCGAACTGCCAACTCATCCGTCAATTTTTGGTTAGTATCCAAAGTAACGCGGTGATATTTATCAGTGCCCACGCCCGCCGTTAAACTGGTGTAATCGTAATCTGTTGTTGCTTGTTTTGTGATGGCGTTTACCGCACCACCCGAGCTACCGCGACCCGCAAAACTTGAGTTAGGGCCTTTGGTAATTTCAATTTGCTCTACCGCAAAACTTTCGCGAGTAGTCATACCTGGGTCACGCAAACCATCAACAAAAATATCACTGCGAACTTCTTGGCCGCGAATAATATAACGGTCACCAAATGCGTTGCCGTTTTCACCAGTACCCAGAGTAATGCCAGGTTGTGCATCAAGAATTGCACGCAAATCTGTGTAGCCAGATTCTTCAATTTCAGCTTTGGTCAATACAGTGATGTTTTGCGGAGTTTCAGCAATTGGACGGCTGTGGCGCTCGTCGCCAGAGTATTGCGCCTTGTACGGTACACCTGGTTGTGCATTTGGATTTGCTTCAAGCGCTGTAGCTTGCACTTTTACTGTATCCAATACTTTTTTGTTTTCCTTTTGATCTTTTGTTGAGTTAGTTTGCGCCTCTTCAGCAGCCACGCCTAATGGCAACAACATCGCAGCAGCTATACCCAATGCAAGGCTGCTTTTCATCATTGATGGTTTAACGTCAACAGGATTTGAATTCTGGTCTTTCATACTAACTACCTAGTTTAAATGTGTACGACAAAACTTAATTGATAATTTTCATACGCCTAGCGTCAACTAAATTTCAATTAGTCTTTAAATTTCTTTTTAACAACTTCTCCAGTAACTGGGTTGAAATAAACTTCAATCTCTTCGAATTTTTTGCCGTCTTTTGCTAAGCCCCACCCGTAAATTTCATAGCAGGTGCCCGATTCTTGAAATTTTTTAATTGCGAAACCATATTCATTTACAATTTTCTTTTGTATTTCTAACGGATGTAACCATTGAGCTTTTGGTTTATCGGTACATTCCATATCAGCGTGCGCTTGCGCATATGAGCTCATTAACACGGAGGATAAAAGCGCAAACAAAATACTTTTTTTCATGACAATAACTCCAACATCAGGCGACTTATATGGGAAACCCTTGCAATCACTTAGCAAGAGGCCACGAACAACAAAGGGCAACCACAAATGCGTAATATTAATTTAAAGCATTAAATTACAATTGATATTAATTATCATTTACAAAAAAGAATGTGTCAAGCATCTACCCAGAAAAGCCATTGGGAGTTTTTTTATGGGGGATTAACAGGGAGGAAACTAGGACTATGGGGAGACGGGATTGTTAAGGCCGCGCTTGGCAACCTTAACAGTTAAAGCTCTTTAGGACTGAAATGGGGCTATCTCGCCTGGGCGGCGCAACATCTTATCTACTTCATCTAGATGAAGCTCTTCCTGCACGATCATCTCACGCGCGTATTCTTCCAAGAGTATTGACTTGCCTTCAGCGACTTTAAGTAATTCATAATAAGAGGTGATTGCATTTTTCTCGTGCTCCAGACTTTCGCGCAAAATATCGCCAATGTCGTGTTTTTCAGTTTCGAGTAAAGAACCTATTTTTAGAGAAGGATGCCCGCCCAGCAAGGTAAGCAGCTCGCCCGCCCTGTGCGCATGAGCAAGACTTTCATCAGCGTTACCCTTCAACCAAGACACAATCGGAATACGGTTGTAACCGAATACCATCAGCGAATAGTGCGTATATTTCACTACGCCCGCTAACTCAGTCTCCATAATACGATTCAATGCCTGAATCGCTGTAGCCTTATCTGCTTCATTCATTTCAGTACCCTCTATATTGATTAAGAAAAACCTTGTTCGCGCAGAAACCAAAATAGTATTGCTGAAGATACAAACAATGCCACCTGTCGAAGTGACTTCTTTTACTTGAAACTTCCCAAGCATCACCTATTAATCACCCAGCTCTCAATCACATCAATCAAATTAAAACAGATTGCACTTATTAATGATAAGCATTATCTTTTAAGAAAACAAACCCTATAGCTTTTTGCTTCCAATGAAATTGAAATACACAGCCCATTGCTCGTTACTCATCGTGGTGCTTGCTCACGCTGTCGCGTTATGTGCGGTGGTATTTGCTCGTCAAGCGCCTGCTCTAGTGGTTATTGAGCCCCCAACAATTCAGGGAATGATCGTTCCCAGCGAGCCGGTCGCCGCTACCAAACCGCCAGAACCCACACCTCCTACACCGCCTGAGCAAAAGCCCGCGCCCGCCCCCAAAATCCCACTACCAAAAGCTCCTGCCTCTGATCGTGCCATTAAGCAGGAAGCCCAGCCGGAGGAAACACCGCCAGTTGATAACCCTGTTAAGTCGGCGGAACCAACCCAGGCCCCCGTTGTTCCGCCACAGGCAGATGTAAGTAATCTCAATAACCCAGCACCGGTTTATCCAACGCCATCGCGCCGTTTGCGTGAGCAAGGTACGGTGATACTTGAAGTATTGGTTAAAGCGGACGGCAGCTTGGGAGATCTTCGCCTGAAAACCTCCAGCGGTTACAGCCGATTGGATGAAGCGGCTCTGCGCGCGGTTAAAAACTGGCATTTTGTGCCCGCCAAACGCGCTGGCACCGCTATAGATTTTTGGTATGAATTACCGATTGAATTTTCACTTAACCATTAACATGTGTAGTTAACGAGGCACCTATGAACTCACCCTACGGTATATCGTCCATTTGGTTACAGGGCGATGCGGTTATCAAAGCCGTTGCGATTATTTTATTGCTCATGTCCCTCGTGAGCTGGTTCGTTATTGTGTTGCGCACCTGGGGCTTGCTGCGCTTGCGCAAACCTAACCTCGCGCTCTCTGATTTTTGGCACGCTCAAAGTTTTGCCGAAGGCTTGCATGTATTAGGTACTGATCGCAACGATAACCCTTATCGTCACTTGGCAGAGGAAGGTCAATCTGCACTTGACCACCACCAAAACCATAAGACTGATTTGCACGGCAATTTGCCTTTGACCGATTGGTTAACGGCGTGTTTGAAAGATTCTATCGACCAAAGCACCGACAAACTTCAACGCGGCTTGGCAGTGTTGGCGTCTGTTGGCTCAACCGCACCGTTCGTAGGTTTGTTCGGTACCGTGTGGGGTATTTACCACGCGCTCGTTAGCATCGGCGTAAATGGTTCAGCGAGTATCGACAAAGTTGCCGGTCCAGTGGGTGAAGCTTTGATCATGACCGCTTTTGGTCTAGTCGTAGCAATCCCAGCGGTACTTGGTTACAACGCAATTAATCGCAGCAACCGCACTGTGAGCAACAAACTCAATCGTTTTGCACATCAATTGCACGCCTACTTCTTAACAGGCGCACCACCCGCCAGCAGTAAAACTAACGGCGCCTTAGTGAAACCCATTCGCGCAAAAGCTGAATAATCTAGGAGACGATCATGGCCTTTGGCAGTGATTTTGAAGACGATAAAGATATGAGTGATATCAACATGACGCCCCTCGTGGACGTTATGTTGGTTTTGCTGATTATCTTTATTATTGCGGTACCGGTTATCACACATTCCGTAAAAGTGGATTTACCGCGTGCAGATAACACAATAAATGACATCAAACCAGAAACTATCAATCTCACCGTTACTGCCGATGGCAAGATCCATTGGAATGAAACTGATGTTACTGAAACGGAATTGCAATCACGCCTAGCTGCAGAAGCTACCAAGCAACCGCAACCAGAAATTCATATTCGCGGCGACCGAAAAGTAGAATACGAACACGTAATGAAAGTAATGGCTAGTGTTCAGCGTGCAGGAATTTTGAAATTGGGATTTGTGAGTGAGCCAGGGCAATAATTTCAAACTAAGGTAATACCTTTCCATTTTAAAAAAAATCGCTGAGCTTTTGCTCAGCGATTTTTTTAAATTAAGATTTTCCTGCCGGCTTCTCTGCTGCTTTTGTTTGCTCTGTTGTAACTGCCTTTATCTGTACCTTATCATCGTTACTAATTCCATCAGGCGGATTGTCGATAACTTTATCTTGTGCATCGACTCCAATAATTTCAATTTCTTTGCCAAGATCACGCGCAATGCTAATTTTTTTAAGCGCAACCTTGTTATCTTCCCCCACTGTTGCCACACTTAAACCAGCGGCATTAAAAATTAATGCACTCGCAGGAATACTCAAAGTTTCTGTAGCACCTTGAAGTGAAAAATCTACGCGAGCATAACTGCCAGGCAAAAGCTCACCAGCTTTATTATCTAACATCAATTGAATTCTTGTTGTACTAGTACCCGCATCAACGGCACCGGAAGATGCAGTTACCATTGCCGTATAAGTTTTACCTTGGCGCTCTGGCACAGTAATTTTTGCTTGATCACCCATTTTTATAGCAGACGAATAGGTTTGCGGTACATTTACATACAAACGCAACTTGCTGGAATCTGAAATTGTAAACAACGCTGGGCTAGCACTACTACCAACGTTAATTAATGCACCTACGTCCGTTGTGCGCGCCGTAACTGTTCCGCTAAAAGGAGCAACAATACGGGCAAAACCTTTATTGACTTGCAAGCGTTCTACATTGGCTTTTGCGGATTGGAATTGCGCTTGTTTTGCAGAAAAATCACTCAAGCGATTTTCAAATTCCTGACGCGAAATTACTTTGCTATCCAACAAACTTTGCGTACGTTTGAATGTAGATTCTGCAAGCATGAGATTAGCGCGTGCACTCTCCATATCAGCACGTGCTTGCAACAATTGTTGATCCAGATCTGGTGTTTCAATTTCGCCGAGCAACTGCCCTGCTTTTACTTGGGTGCCTATATCTACAGCCCAATTTTTTAAATAGCCAGGTACACGCGCATAAATTGGTGCAGTAGAAAAAGCTTCAAAACGCCCCGGTAATTCGAGAGAGCGATTAGCATCATGTTTTGCTGGCGAGACAACCGATACGGTGGTGACTGCTTGCTCTGCAGTCCACTGATTTAATTGTTTGCTACTGTACGCTCGCGATGCCAAACCCAATACAATCACAGCGAGTGCTACAGCGCCGAATAAAATACCGCCGATTCGCAATTGGCGCTGCGTTTCGGGTTTTACAGAAACCTGTGTTTCAGAAAGCTTAGGCATGTGTTACTCCACTTGTAACAGTCTCTGCGTTATTTTTGCCATAACGCGCATGAATAATACTGAATACCACCGGCACAAAAATTAATGTGGTGATAGTCGCAAATAATAATCCACCGATGACCGCGCGCCCCAAGGGTGCGTTTTGTTCGCCGCCTTCTCCAAGGCCGAGTGCCATAGGGGCCATACCAATCATCATGGCGAGCGCAGTCATTAATACGGGGCGGAAACGTACATAGCCTGCTTCGAGCGCAGCGGCAGTTGCATCTTGTAGCTCTGCTAATTTTTCACGCGCAAATGTAATGACCAACACACTGTTTGCAGTTGCAACACCCATACACATAATCGCGCCGGTTAATGCAGGAACTGAAAGTGGTGTAAAGGTTGCGAAGAGCATCCAAATAATGCCAGCGATAGCAGCAGGTAATGCACTGACAATCACAAAAGGATCACTCCATGATTGGAAATTCACTACGATCAACAAATAAATTAAAACGATTGCACCAAGCAAGCCGAACAATAATCCACTAAATGATTTTTCCATTGTGGATACTTGACCTAAAAGTTTGACTGTGGAGCCTTTCGGAACATTAGCTTCAGCTTCACTCAATATTTTTCGAATGTCGCTCGCAACTGCGCCAAGATCACGCCCTTGAGTTGCAGTGTGAATTTGAACCATAGGTTGAATATCGTATTGGCTTACTACGGCAGGCGACATGCCGCGATCAAAACTTGCAATGCCACCCAATTGCATATTGCCTTGGCTAGTAGTGCTGTTGATGGGCATATTCTCTAACGCCGGCAATGAGTCTAATAAGTATTGCGGTGTTTGCATCACAATGGGATAAGAAACTCCGTTCGCTGGATTAAGCCAAAATGTCGGTGCAGCTTGACTGCTGCCGGTTAAATTCACCACCATATTATTGGTGACATCACGAATACTAAGCCCCATGTCTTGCGCACGCGCGCGATCAACATCTATTTTTAATACCGGATTTTGGCGCGACTGCTGAATACGCGCATCAGTCACACCCGGCACTTCGCGAATGCGTTTGAGTAACACAGTCGCGTAATCAAAATTTGCAGTTGCATTGTTGCCGCGAATTTGAATATCAATGGGCGCAGGCGAACCGAAATTTAAAATTTGGCTAACGATATCCGCAGGCGGGAACGTAAAGGTGACACTGGGAAATTCTTTCGGCAAAACTTCACGCAAACGTTTTACATACTCTGCTGTTGGTTTGTGATCTTGCGTCAGTGCGATTTGTACATCGCCATCTTGGGAACCAATAACGCCCGTGTTGTTGTAAGTCAAATTAATGGAGCTTGTTGGCATTCCTATATTGTCCACTAGCGTGACAATTTCTTCCGATGGAATTACACGACGAATAGCGTCTTGAATTTTTGCGAACTGAATAGCGGAATCCTCAAGGCGCGTACCCACCGGTAAACGCACATGCATTAATATTTGGCCGCCATCTACTGATGGAAAAAAGTTTCGCCCTAGAAAAGGCACAAGCGCAAAAGATGCCACCACAAATAACATAAAGCCTGTAACAAAACCTTTACGATGCACCAATGCCACTTCCAATATAGCGCGATAGCCTTGGCGAAAATGTTCAAAGCGCGATTCGAAACTGCGTTGAAACCTGATTAATGGATTTGTGGTTGGCAATGCATCGCCGTGTTCATCCAAATGCGAGCCGTGTGGCTTTAATAAATAATTGGCCATGGTGGGCACGAGCGTGCGCGATAAAATAAATGAAGCGACCATCGCAAACATAACTGCTTCAGCCATGGGCACAAACAAAAAGCGCGAAACACCTTCAAGGAAAAACATTGGCACAAACACAATACAAATACACAGCAGCGATACAAACGCTGGCGTTACAATTTGTGCAGCACCATCCAGAATGGATGTTTCAACATCTTTTCCGTGTTCAAGATGCCAATTTATATTTTCGATGGTCACTGTTGCATCATCAACAAGAATTCCCACCGCCAATGCCAAACCGCCGAGCGTCATAATATTGAGTGTTTCACCAAACGCATAAAGCGCGGCAATTGCACCGAGAATAGATAGCGGAATTGAAATAGCGATGATAATGGTTGAACGCCAACTACCTAAAAACAATAAGATCATTAAACTGGTTAAGACCGCCGCAATAGCGCCTTCAAAGGCAACGCCCTTTACAGCAGCGCGTACAAAAATTGATTGGTCATTAATTGGAACTGCATTCAAGCTATCAGGAAGGTTAGGTTTTATTTCTGCAAGTTTTGCCTTAATGCCAGACACTATGTCCAAAGTGGAGGTTGCGCCATTTTTAAGAACAGACATCAATACAGATTTTGAACCATCCACATGCACAATATTATTTTGCGGTGGATTGCCATCGCGCACAGTTGCGACATCACGAATATAAATTGTTGCGCCGTTCAGCACTTTAATTGGCAAATTGGCAATATCATCCAGCGTGCTCGCCGCGTTATTTAATTGCAAGGTGTATTCGCGATCACCAATTTTTTGTGTGCCTACAGGCGTAATTAAATTTTGCGCAGCCAATGCGTTCGCAACATCAATCGACGACAAACCGCGCGCTTGAATTTCCTGCAAATTCAAATCGATTTGAACTTGCCGGGATTTTCCACCGAATGGAAAAGGTATGGCTGCACCGGGTACAGTAACCAAACGCGTACGAATAACGTTCAAGCCCAAATCGGCCAATTGCTGTTCAGACAAGCCCTGCCCCGACAAAGCAATTTGCGAAATAGGTACTGTAGATGCATTGTAATTCAGAATCAGCGGAGGCGTTATACCAGCTGGTAGTTGACGCAACATGGTTTGGGAAACGGCAGTTACCTGTGCGTTAGCGGTCGCTATATCCACACCCGGCTGAAAGAAAATTTTAACTATGCCGAAGCCCGCATATGAGTTGGCCTCTATGTGTTCAATATCGTTTACTGTGGTGGTAAGAACACGCTGAAAAGGCGTGGTAATCCTGCCTGACATTTGGTCAGGTGGCATGCCACTGTAGCTCCAAGCAACGGCAATCACCGGAATACGAATATTGGGGAAGATATCGGTAGGCATTCGCAGTGCAGACAATGTGCCGCCGATTAACAACAGAATCGCCAAAACCACAAACGTATAGGGCCGTTTAAGGGCAATTTTTACGACTTCAAACATGCAAGCACCATAGTGGGAAGGTCATTCGGTCGATCAGCGACCTGAATAGCAGAAGACTGGAACTCAATGGCGAGGTTCAATTCGAGCTATTCTCACTGGTGGATGCGCTTAATACTAGATGGCATAATCTGCATACAGTCATGAGCAGGATTCATCAATGCCGCAAAATTTTAATGACCTTCAAGCCTTCCTTGCCGTGGCTCAAGCACGCAGCTTTACCAAAGCAGCGGCGCAACTAGGTGTATCCCAATCGGCCTTGAGCCATACCATTCGCGGCTTGGAGGCAAGATTGGGGGTGCGACTGCTAGCGCGCACAACGCGTAACGTATCCGCTACAGAAGCCGGCGAACGCCTGCTAATGACGCTGGCACCGCGCTTTGAGGAAATTGAAACTGAGCTTGCATCGCTCAGCGAATTTCGCGATAAGCCCGCTGGCACCATTCGCATAAATGCCGCCGAACACGGTGCCACTACACTTTGGCCAAAGCTTGTAAAGTTCTTGCCGCTCTACCCCGATATTAAGGTGGAAATCAGCATGAACTACGGAATGATCGATATTGTTGAAGAACAATATGATATGGGCGTGCGCCTTGGTGATCGCATCGCCAAGGACATGATTGCAGTACGCATCGCGCCAGATTTACGCATGGCTGTAGTAGCCACCCCGGAATATTTTACAACTCACCCTGAGCCCAAAACACCAAGCGATTTAACCCATCACACCTGCATCAACCTGCGCTTGCAAACACACGGTGGCGTTTATGCGTGGGAGTTCGAGAAGGATGGCCAGAAACTCAACGTGCGCGTGGAGGGCCAGCTAATGTTCAATGGCAGCGCCCCCATGCTGAAAGCCGCACTTGCGGGATTCGGCTTAGCCTATGTTCCGGAAGATATAGTGCAGGAGCATATTGCCGCCGGGCGATTGGTACAGGTGTTAGCGGATTGGTGCCCAAGTTTCCCCGGTTACCATATCTATTACCCGAGCCGTCGCCAGTCGTCGCCCGCATTCAAATTACTGGTAGAGGCCTTACGCTATCGCGATAAAAAAACACCGCCTTAAGGCGGTGCTTTTTGGGAAAAGTATCAAGGTGTTACATGTAAGCGTTGGAACGATCCGTATGATCAGTTACATCACGAATGCCTTTCAATTCTGGCAGCTTATCGGTCAATTGCACTTCAATACCTTGCTTCAAGGTAATCGCCACTGAACCGCAACCTTGGCAACCGCCACCGAACTTGAGCACGGCGATCATATCTTCAGTTACTTCCACCAAACTCACGTTACCGCCGTGGGAGGCCAAACTTGGGTTTACATCGTTGTACAACACATAGTTGATGCGGTCTTCCAGCGGGCTATCGGCATTTACTTGTGGCATTTTGCTGTTAGGGGCGCGAATAGTGAGCTGGCCACCCATACGATCTGCTGAATAATCCACTTTGGCATCCACCAAAAATGGCAAACTGCGGCCTTCAAAGTAGGCTTTAAAACCTTTCAGCTCCACAACTTCATCGTCCGGCTTTTCTTCACCTGGGCGACAATAGGCAATGCAGGTTTCCGCTTGAGAGGTGCCTGGGTTGGCCACAAACATACGTATACCTATGTTTTCATTGTCTTTTTGCTTATCCAATAAGCCCTTCAAGTATTCCTGCGCTGATTCAGTAATATCAACATTAACCATGTTTACGCTGCTCTCTCTGCCGCTTGACAGGCTTTATACGCCCACAAACTTATACCCGATTAAATTACTCAGGTATTATTCTACTGTAATCAGCCACAGAGATAAACGCCGAACCCACACAAGGTGACAACTTACATAGCCCAACACGTTTTTCTCCCACTTAAATTCGATTAGATTACGCAACCTGCCAGCAACTTTAGCCAAACGCGTTTAAGCTTAGTGACCATTGGTTTTAGTCGCCCAGCTAAGTGTGGTCTGGTAGAATTCGCGCCATTTCTCTATATCGATAACTTTTGATATAGGTCTCAAACGATAGAAGGTTTCCCCATGAGTAAGATTCCAGCACGTACCCAAGCCCTCAACACCGCCATCCGCGAGCGAATCCTGATTCTCGACGGCGCCATGGGTACCATGATCCAAAACTACAAACTCAAGGAAGCCGACTATCGCGGCGAGCGTTTTGCTAATTACCACATGGATATTGCAGGCAATAACGATCTGCTTTGTATTACCAAGCCGGAGGTAATTCGCGAAATTCAGGGCGCTTACCTTGAAGCCGGTGCCGATATTCTCGAAACCAACACCTTCAACGCTACGCGCGTCTCCATGGCCGATTATGAAATGGAAGACTTGGTGCCCGAACTCAATTACGCCGCCGCAAAACTTGCGCGTGATTTGTGCGATGAGTTCACTGCAAAAAATCCAGCTAAACCGCGCTTTGTTGCGGGCGTGCTTGGCCCGACCAGCCGCACCTGCTCTATTTCGCCCGATGTAAATGATCCGAGTGCGCGCAACATTACGTTCGATCAATTAGTTGAAAACTATGTTGAAGCCACTCATCACTTGGTGAGAGGCGGCGCCGATATTATTTTGATCGAAACTATTTTCGATACGCTCAACGCCAAAGCTGCAATTTTCGCCGTAAAGAAATATTTTGATGATGCCGGTATTGAATTGCCAATTATGATTTCCGGCACCATTACCGATGCATCTGGCCGTACACTCTCCGGTCAAACCACCGAAGCTTTTTACAACTCTCTCGCACACGCACGCCCACTCAGCATGGGTTTGAACTGTGCTCTTGGCGCAAAAGAATTGCGTCAATACGTACAAGAAATGTCGCGTGTTGCCAATTGTTTTGTATCAGCGCACCCTAATGCCGGTTTACCGAATGAGTTTGGTGAGTACGATCAAACCGCAGAACAAATGGTAGAAATTGTTGAAGAATTTGCCGCAAGTGGATTCTTAAATATTATCGGCGGCTGCTGCGGTACAACTCCAGCGCACATCAAAGCGATTGCTGATGCTGTTGCAAAATATCCACCGCGCAAAATTCCGGATATTGAACCTGTATGTCGTTTGTCAGGTTTGGAACCTTTCAACATCACCAAAGATTCATTATTCGTAAACGTGGGTGAACGCTGTAACGTTACCGGCTCCGCGCGTTTCAAAAAATTAATTGTGGAAGAAGATTATTCTACCGCACTCGAAGTTGCGTTAGAGCAAGTTGAAAACGGTGCGCAAGTTATCGACATCAACATGGACGAAGGCATGCTCGATGCCGAAAAAGCGATTGTGCGCTTTTTAAATTTAATTGCTGGCGAGCCGGATATTGCCCGCGTGCCCATTATGGTGGACTCATCCAAATGGCATGTTATTGAAGCCGGCTTGAAATGCATTCAAGGCAAGCCGATTGTTAACTCCATTAGCCTTAAAGAAGGCGAAGAAGAATTTTTAGAAAAAGCCAAACTCTGTATGCGCTACGGCGCTGCTGTTGTAGTTATGGCGTTTGATGAAACCGGCCAAGCCGATACCGAAACGCGAAAAAAAGAAATTTGCGAACGCTCCTATCGCACACTTGTTGATAAGCTGGATTTCCCACCGGAAGATATTATTTTCGACCCCAACATTTTTGCGGTCGCAACCGGCATTGAAGAGCACAACAACTACGCCGTAGATTTTATTGAAGCTACACGCTGGATTCGTCAAAACTTACCGCACGCTGGCGTAAGCGGGGGCGTATCTAACGTTTCGTTTTCATTCCGCGGCAACAACCCCGTGCGCGAAGCTATTCACTCGGTATTTTTGTATCACGCCATTAAAGCCGGTATGAACATGGGGATTGTAAACGCGAGTCAACTCGCCGTGTACGATGATTTGCCAGCAGAATTACGCGAAAAAGTGGAAGATGTAATTCTCAACCGCACACCCAGTGGTACAGAAGCGCTCTTAGATATTGCCGAAAAATATCGCGGCGACGGTTCAACCGGCGAGAAGAAAGAAGATGAAGAATGGCGCAGCTGGCCAATTGCAAAACGCATTGAACACGCGCTGGTAAAGGGGATATCTACGCATATTGTTGATGACACCGAAGAAGCACGCCAACACTACCCGCGCCCGCTCGATGTGATTGAAGGCCCACTCATGGACGGCATGAACGTGGTGGGTGATTTATTTGGTGAAGGTAAAATGTTTTTGCCGCAAGTAGTGAAATCTGCACGCGTCATGAAGCAGTCCGTTGCCTATTTGCAACCTTACATCGAGGCAGAAAAAACCGAAGCATCAAAACCTAACGGCAAAATTTTGATGGCCACTGTAAAAGGTGACGTTCACGACATCGGCAAAAACATTGTGGGCGTGGTACTGCAATGCAATAACTTTGAAGTGGTTGACCTCGGTGTAATGGTGCCTTGCGATAAAATTCTTGATACCGCCATTGAACAAAACTGCGACATCATTGGTCTCTCAGGTTTGATTACCCCATCGCTCGACGAAATGGTTTTTGTTGGCCGCGAAATGGAGCGCCGTGGCATTAACAAGCCACTAATGATTGGCGGTGCAACAACTTCAAAAGCACACACCGCGGTAAAAATTGACCCTGTATTTAAACTCAACCAAGTAGTTTATGTTGCAGACGCATCGCGTGCCGTAGGTGTTGCCAGCACATTGTTGTCAGATGAACTGCGCCCAAAATTTGTAGAAGATATCAAACAAGAATATGTAGAAGTACGCGAGCGCAATGCCAACCGCAAACCACGCGGCACAGTCCGTACTTATCCTGAAGCTATTGCCAAAGGCTTAAAACTGGATTGGGAAAACTACACACCACCAACGCCTGCATTCACCGGTATTAAAGTATTTGAACATTATGATTTGAATACGTTGGTTGATTTTATCGACTGGACGCCATTCTTTATCAGCTGGGATCTCGCCGGCAAGTATCCAAAAATTTTAGAAGATGAGATCGTCGGCGAAGCAGCGCGCAATTTGTTCGATGATGCACAAAAAATGCTGCGCAAACTTATTGATGAAAAATTAATAAGCGCTAACGGCGTTATCGGATTCTGGCCGGCCAATACCGTTAATCACGATGACATTGCCGTGTATGATGCAGATGGAAAGCAAATCTCCACTTTGCACCACATTCGCCAACAACATTTAAAACAAGGCATGGAAACCAAACCGCATTTCTCGCTCGCGGATTTTGTTGCACCCAAAGAAACTGGCAAACAAGATTATATCGGTGGATTCGCAGTCACCGCCGGCATAGGCGCAGAAGAACTCGCCAAGCAATACCAAAACGCTGGAGATGATTACAACAGCATCATGGTAAAAGCCCTTGCAGATCGTTTAGCAGAAGCTTTCGCAGAACACATGCACGTACGCGTGCGTAAAGAGTTCTGGGGCTACGACCGCGATGAAAATCTTTCCAACGAAGATTTAATTCGCGAACAATACAAAGGCATTCGCCCTGCCCCTGGTTATCCTGCTTGCCCAGATCACACAGAGAAAACGCAATTGTTTGAGTTGTTGAATGCTACGGCGAATACCGGCATCACTTTAACCGAACATTTTGCAATGCTGCCAACTGCGGCTGTGTCTGGATGGTATTTCTCGCACCCTGAATCAACTTATTTCCCAACAGGGAAAATTGAGAAAGATCAGGTAGAAAGTTTGGCCGCACGTAAAGGTGAAAGCGTTCAAGAAATTGAGAGATGGTTGAGCCCAGTATTGGCCTACGAACCAGGTGCTACGGAGTAATTCGTAGCCCGTAAGGAGCAAAGCGTATTACGGGGATTGATATCGTTCACCCCCGTATTGCGTTTCACTCCATACGGGCTACTTGCTGAAATATTTGTTAAGTAGGGAATCGTCATCTTCGCGTAGCGGAGATCCAGCTTTACAAAATCAAAAGACAGGAGAAACATAGGCAGAAACATCAATACCAAATGCACCATTTTTTAACGTGCAGCGAATAAGATGCTGATTACTTAAATCACCAAACTCAATTTCAATTAAATTTAAATAGTAAGGGTTCACAACCTCACCATTCGAATCGCGCACCATAAGTAATCGTGGAAGGTGTCTATACTGTTGATTGATTTCAATCACGACACCAACATCACCATTAATTAATTGCACTATGGTACCGGCAGGATAAATTCCAACACAGCGAATAAATTCTAACGCAAGCTCTTCATCAAACTGTTTGCCTTTATTTTCGTAAATCAGTTTTAAGGCTTCAGTATTACTTTTACCTTTTGAGTAGCAGCGATCTGACGTCATTGCATCATAGGCATCAACCAGAGAAATCATGCGCACCATCGGGTCCAAATTTCCTGCAGCAACTTTAAAAGGATAACCTTGACCGTTCATGTGTTCATGATGGCTTTTTGCAACCTCAGCCACTATTGGCGGAATAAAATTAGCTGATCCGGCAAGTAGCTCATAACCAGTAAGCGTGTGCTGTTTAATAATGTCGTACTCACTCGCACTCAATTTTTCTGGCTTGTTTAATATCTCATTGGGCATTTTCATTTTGCCAACATCATGCAGCAAACCGCAAAGCCCCAAGCGCACAATTTCTTTTTCCGATAAACCCAAATGCCTGCCGAAAACCATTGCTAATATGCAAACATTTAAACAATGCTCCGCCGTGTATTCATCTTGTTCACGAATTTTCGACATCCACATAAGTGCATCAGGGTTTTTAATAATGCTCTCCATGCATCCATTGACGATCCCTCGCGCATCTTCTATTGCGACCTCGTTGCGCTCACTCACCTTCGTTAAAATGTTTTTAATTGCTGTTTTTCCCTGAGAGTAAAGCACCTTAGCCGTTGAATGCTCCTCAACGGCTGAGTTAATTTTGGGGTAGTCTTTGCATGATTTTTTTTCTGATTGTTGAGGTGGACTAATGGATTTTAACGCAGATGTCTGCTGTAACTGCCCAACGGGGTGGATGCTTTTTAATTGGGTTAGACCAAGAGTAACTTGTTTAAGGGGGTCAATCCAAACATGAGTAGCATAATGTGCTATCGCATCTATGTCTTTTTGACTGTTCATGGGCATACCTTGAACAGCGAAATCAGTTTCAAGCCAACTTATATCAAGTTCACTGACATACATTCCCAGCTTTAACTGAGAAACATGGATTTGAATGAGATTTTTATTACTTTTATTCTGCATGGAAAATGGCGCCAAATACTTTAATTGAGTTTAGCGCTTATTTGGGCTCTATCCATACCAGTCCATATAATAAATAGTGAGCACAATTCAAACACATATTCGATTATCACTTTGCTCAAGTCTCATACAGAACTAAAATTTACGCATCTTGTGTGGCGCCCCTCCGGCTTACAACACACAGCTTTTTTAGATGAAATCGTTTAGGATAAGCCTCCAAAACTGATGAATAGACAGCTTAATGTTATGACCCCAGCGATAAAATCACTCCAAAAAGCGAAAGTAAACTTTAAAATTCATGAATATTCACATGACCCTGCTGCAGAATCCTACGGCTTAGAGGCTGCAGAAAAGATGGGGGTTAATCCTGAGTTAGTGTTTAAGACCTTGGTAGTGATGTTGGATGCAAAAGATTACGCCGTAAGTGTAATTCCTGTATCTGACATGTTAAGTATGAAAAACATTGCCAAAGCAGCGGGCGCCAAAAAAGCAGCCATGGCTGATAAAGCTGATGTGGAGAGGATTACCGGTTATGTTTTAGGCGGCGTGAGTCCTCTGGGGCAAAAAAAGCGGTTGAAAACATTTATTCATAGTTCTGCTCAAGCGCAAACGACAATATTTTTCAGCGCAGGACGACGCGGCTTGGAAATTGAAATGGCTCCACAAGATTTAAAAAACCAAACTGGCGGCCAATTTGCAGATTTAACATCGGTTTAATGCAATCAATACGTTATGGAAGCAATTTATGATGAAGTCGCGCAACCTTCTATTCGTTATTTTACTTAGTGGCTTAGCACTCAGCTTAGCCCTATCTGGTTGGCATCCTTATGATCGAACCACATGGATTTTAGAAATATTCCCTATTTTTATTGCGCTTCCAGTCCTTGTCACGACTTATAAAAAATTTCCACTCACAACCTTTCTATATGTGCTCATTTTTCTTCATGCCTTGGTGCTAATTGTTGGCGGCGCTTACTCCTATGCGAGAGTTCCGTTTGGTTTTAGTTTGCAGGAATGGTTTCATTTATCACGCAATCCTTACGATAAAATCGGTCATTTTTTCCAAGGTTTTGTGCCTGCGTTAGTAGCGCGTGAAATTTTATCGCGCCAACACCTTGTGAAAGGCACCAAGATATTGGCCTTTATTGTTGTGTGTATAGTCTTGGCAATCAGTGCAACTTATGAACTTATTGAATGGGCCGCTGCCTTAATGCTCGGGCAAGGTGCCGATGAGTTTTTAGGCACGCAAGGTGATCCATGGGATACTCAATCTGATATGTTCCTTGCGTTAGTTGGCGCTATTACGGCGTTGATTTTTTGTTCTCGGTTTCATGAAGCACAAATAAGTAAACTGTCAGCCAATCAATAACCTTGGCTAAATATAAACTGCATTACTCCATATAAACGCACAAAGGAAAAAGTCTTGAGCATCATTTACCAAAGTCAGGGCTTTATCATTTACCCGCAACGTCAAACAATTGTTAAAGGCGATGAGGAAACTCAAGTGCGCCCCAAAACCTTTGCGTTACTCATGCACTTGCTGGAAAAGCCCGGTGAGATACTCAGCAAATCTTATTTGCTAGATAGCATTTGGGATGACGTGAAAGTAGAAGAACAAGTATTAGTGCAATCTATTCGTGAGTTACGCCAATTATTTGGTAGCGCCGATATTATTCAAACCTATCCACGCAAAGGTTATGCGTGGGCAGCCGATGTTGAGAAGCGTGAACAATGCCAAGCTGCGCCTGCAGCACTTGCTGCGGCGACCCCTGCTACATCAGCCTCCTATTCCTTACGCAAAAAGCTATATGCACTAACAGGCTTGGTACTTACCGTGGGATTGATTTTAAGCGCACTACTTTTCCAAACAAAAACCCAGGCGACCGACTTTCAGACAGAAGTTGTTGTAGTCATGCCCGTAAAAAGCCAGTTACCGGGAAATGATTTTGATTGGGTTCCTCTGGGCGTTATGGATCAGATTATTCACTCACTCATTTCCAATAAAAAAGTACAAGTCGCACCTTTGGAATATGTCTTTCAAATAATGCAGTATGCTCACTTACCACGCGTTTATGAGAGCGACGAAACTCCTCGCTTATTTGACGTATCTGGTACAACCCTAATTGTAGAAACACAGCTTTCAGGTGTGCTTGAAAACTATCGCATGGATTACAAGCTTCGCACCAAAAACGATGTGAAACGCGGCGTTATTTTTGCCAAGGATTTAAATCAGCTTCTCTTTAAGCTAAGTGAAGCCGTCGCCAATCAAACCGGTCAAAAATTACACAACGCAGAACAAAATGCGCAATCAGCATTTCACAATGAGCTCATGGCGCGTGGTGTTGAAAAACTTGATCAGGAAGATTTTGAGTCTGCACAGAATTTATTTAAAAGCTTAATCAAGCTTGACCCAGATAACCTATACGCCCATGAACAATTAATCCGCGCACTGCTACGGTTGAATAATTTCGATGGCGCAAAACGTGAAATTGACGATAGCCTGACATTGGCAAACACTAAAGATAAACAATCTGCAGCGCGCTTGTATTTTTATCGCGCTATTGCACTCATGGGTGAACAGGACATTACCAATGCATTAAGTAGCTTGGATAAAGCAGATCAACTCGCCAACGCGAGCGATACGGTTTTAATACAAGCTCAAAGTAGTGAAATGCGGGCAGAAATTCAAAAGAGCGCCGGCAACTTTGTACAAGCAGAGGCTAGCTATGCACAGGCGTTAAAGTTCAACGGCGTTATTCGTTGTTCAATTGGCATGAGCAGTACTCATTTAAAATTAGCGCAGTTACTGGCACAAGAAGGCAAAATTGATAAGGCTTACGATCATTACAGTCAGGCAAAGCAATTAATTGAAACCCATCAACTCGATGACATGAGAGCCTATCTTGAATCTGTAAAAATTGAAAAAAACGAGAAAAATCAAAGCTCTAATAAAATTTAATAATTTTTAATTGGGTTTTTAGTCCGCTCTCATCAATAGTCATGCCCATGTTTGTTCACATGGGCTGACTTAATGTCATCACTGATTTCTCTGCCTACCACGTCCTCCCAATTATCTTTTATAGATATCGGCAAGTTGGGTTTATTGGCCGCTATTTGGGGCGGATCTTTTATCGCGATGCGCATTGCTGCACCTGAATTAGGTGCGCTTATGTCGGCCAATATCAGAATTCTGCTTGCCGCTTTGGTGTTATCTTTTTTTATTGGGATGCGCCGAATCCCGTTAAATTGGCGATCTAATTTCAAAGCTTATTTTCTTTCTGGGTTGTTTGGGGCTGCGCTCCCCTTTGCTTTGCTTTCTTACGCCGCCAACATATTACCGGCCGCACTTTCCGCCCTACTCAATGCAACTTGCCCGCTATTTGGTGCTCTGTTTGCCGCCTTGTGGCTGGCTGAACCGTTCAACCTACGCAAACTTATTGGCTTGCTGTTGGGCATTGTTGGTGTGTGGTTATTAGCGGGCAGCGGCGCAGTGTTTAAATGCTCACCCACATTGCTCGCCATCAGTGCATGTCTATTAAGCCCAGCCTGCTTTGCAGTCTCAGGTGTCATCATTAAACATTACACCTGCCGCTATCGTACTGAGGCACCGCTGAACCCTATGGCTATGGCAACGGGCGCAATGTTGGCTGCGAGCCTCTTGTTGTTGCCGACGCTGCCTTTCGCAATTCCCGAACACATGCCCTCCACAAAAGCTATAGCGGCGGTGATTGCTTTAGCGCTGCTTCCCTCCGCATTTGCGCAGATTTTATTTATCCCACTAATTTCACGTATAGGCCCTACTCGCGCCATGTCGGTTTCATTTTTGATTCCACTATTCAGCATGCTGTGGGGTGTTCTTTTCTTACAAGAGACGATTGGACTCAGCTACATCATGGGCGGATTCATCGTTCTCTTGGCTACCGGATTAGTGATTTATCCATCGCAAAAACCTTTTACTCCAAGTCATCCCATTTAGGCTGTTGCAAGATGACTTTTCAATTAAACAGCATTAAGGAAATAGTTTATGAATAAGTTCTTCCACAAATTGTGCTTGCTCAGTGCGCCACTGACATTGGGCTTCACACTTTTAGCTGCGCCAGTTTATGCAGAAAAAACCGTACAGCAACAACTGGAAACTAACATTGCTGGCAGCTGGCGTGCAGAAAAAAATAAAGCACGTGATCAATACCGTCACCCATTAGAAACACTGACATTTTTCGGCGTAACACCAAAAGCCAATGTGATTGAATTATTTCCCGGTGGCAATGCATGGTATACAGAAATCCTCGCGCCTTTTTTGCACGATGCTGGGCGCCTCACCATTATTAATGTAAAAGGGGAACCAGAGGATGCTGGCCAAAAAGAAAAATTTGCTGCCGACCCTGCACACTTTGGAAAGTTAACCGCTTTGGAAATTACACCCGCTGATTTGAATTTTGGTGCAGCTAATTCAGCAGATTTTTTCTTAACCTTCCGCAACGTACATAACTTCGCGATGCACGATGATCAAGCAAGATTGTTTGCAGAAATTTTCAGAGTATTAAAACCAGGTGGAACTTTAGGAATTGAAGATCACCGTGCTGCAGCAGGAAAAACGCTTAATGACGTTAAAATGTCTGGCTATTTACCAGAAGAATTTGTTGTTGCTGAAGCTGAAAAAGCAGGCTTTAAATTGGTAGCGCGCAGCCAAGTGAATAACAATCCGAAAGACACCAAAGATTATCCAAAAGGCGTTTGGACTTTGCCACCAACATTGGTAGAAGGTGATGCCAATAAAGAAAAATATCTAGCGATTGGTGAAAGCGATAGATTTACCTTACGTTTTGTTAAACCGAAGAAATAATCTCCCAAGATTTTATGCTGCAAAAGATTCTGGTTTAATAGGACTTATATAAAGCTCAGGTCACTGGGCTTTAGTTCTATTATGTGGAATTAAACTGAATGGTTACAAACTCGATTGGACTTGGTGCCAATAATGCACCTATAAAAATTTATATCGCAAATCGCCCTCAGCTTGACGACTACCCGCAGCTTAGTGAGCTGCGCGGTTTAGTGGTAGGAGAAATCACACATATCGCAAAAAACACCAGCAACCATTGGCGCAAAGTGTTTAATGTCTACGCCAAGTTTTTATTCGATTGGCATTTGCGGCAAAGCAGAAAAGATTTACCCAATACATGGCAGGAATATCGCGAACAGGAATTATTTCAAACTCACTCGCTTGAAGCTTTGCTATTTAGTAAACCGAATTTTGAATCAACGCTAAAATCATTTCATCTCATTGCAGGAAAAACCTACGCTGCAAACCTAAACCTACCACCACTTGTTTGGCTGGATTCACATTTTGCCATCAACGAAACTCATAAATTAATTGTTACGCCTTACGCGGACTATCGCCAGCTATCCAATGAGCGTATTTCACATCTAATTGAAATAATGAATGGATTAACGCAGAAATAAAAAAGCCACCGCATTTGCGGTGGCTTTTTTTGGGAAGCTTACAAAAATTAAGCGGGCAACAAATCAGAAACTGCGTCGCGCTCTTCTTGCAACTCTTTTTCAGTCGCTTGCATTTTGCCGCGAGAGAATTCGTTGATTTCCAAACCTTGAACAATTTCCCAATCACCGTTTTTGCATACAACTGGGAATGAGTAGATCAAGCCTTTCTCAATGCCGTAAGAACCATCGCTGTATACGCCCATGCTCACCCAATCATTTGCTGGAGTGCCAAGTGCCCAATCGCGAATGTGGTTGATTGCAGCGTTTGCAGCTGATGCAGCTGAAGATGCACCACGTGCAGCAATAATGGCAGCGCCACGTTGTTGTACGGTTGGAATGTAATCCGCTTCGTACCACGCTTGGTCAACCAAGCTCAATGCTGCTTTGCCGTTTACCAAAGTGTTGTGCAAGTCTGGGTATTGAGTTGAAGAGTGGTTACCCCAGATCAAAGCCTTGGTGATGTCGTTGATGCTGGTGCCAGTTTTAGTCGCCAATTGTGACAATGCACGGTTGTGATCCAAACGGGTCATTGCAGTGAATTGACGTGGGTTGATATCCGGAGCATTGCGCTGAGCAATCAAGGCGTTGGTGTTTGCTGGGTTACCAACAACCAATACTTTGATGTTGCGTGAAGCGTGGTCGTTAATCGCTTTACCTTGTACAGAGAAAATCGCAGCGTTAGCAGCCAAAAGATCTTTACGCTCCATACCTGGGCCACGTGGACGAGCACCTACCAAGAGTGCGTAGTCAGCGTCTTTGAAAGCTACGTTAGCGTCGTCAGTGGTCACAATGCCAGCCAACAATGGGAACGCACAGTCATCCAATTCCATAGCCACGCCTTGCAGGGCTTTAAGAGCTGGGGTGATTTCCAACAATTGCAGAATTACTGGTTGATCTTTGCCCAACATATCGCCAGCGGCGATGCGGAACAAGAGAGAATAGCTGATTTGGCCAGCGGCGCCGGTGACGGTTACTCTTACGGGTGCTTTCACAGTAGGACTCCATTTACGGGTGGTATGGGACAGAACAAAGGTTGTTAGGCATTTTGTGCCTTGTGCCTGACTTTAAAGCCAGTCTTTAAAGATAGAACGGGCGAGCATTATAGAGAATTGGGCGGAAATTTCACCCTGTTTGTAACGCCAAGGTTGCCCGGCAACCTTGGCGCGAAAAAATAACAGATTTAGATTGAGTAGCGGGCTTTAAGCGCCGTATACAACTCATCCTTAAATTCAGGCTTGGTCGTATCTAAACTCAACACAGCTTCCACCAAGTGCTCATTATCTTCACGGCCATCGTGCCAATGCTTGCGATAGGAGCCATCTTTATAGCCATGATCTTGACGGAAGAAGTTTAGTACGTTTTTACCAACATAGCCGCGATAAAGTTGTTCAAAACTCATATCTATACCCGCCATCAAACGACCAAACAACCCAATATGAAATTGGCGATCGCCTAAAGTAGCTGCAACAAATTTTTCCAAATCCAAACGAAAATCTTTTTCTTCTGTTTGAATAATTAAACCACTTTGAATTTGCGCAACAATAAGCTCCGGTTTGGCTCCGCTTTGCAGCAGAATACTTAAACCAAAATGCCAAATATCAATTAACTCCAACGCAACTTGCTCAGTGTCTGGCGATTGCTTTTTCCACCACTTCCAACCGTAATGATCCAACAATTCAGCGCACTCAACCCATATAGCGCGATACCATTCGAAACCTTGGGTTTTCCAATCAGCATTAACTTTTGTGTTCATGCCATCTTGCAGCTCTAGCATGATTTTTATTTGTTGTGGATTCATAATTGTTCTCTGGTTATCAATAAATTTATTGCGGTAAATATTGTTTCGCTTTACTGAACAAGCGATAAAAATTGTCGCAGGTATACTCGCCTAATTTTTCGATACTCATGCCTTTCAAGTCGGCAACAAACTGCGCAACTTCACGCACGTATTTTGGCTCATTAGGTTTGCCGCGATAAGGGATAGGCGCAAGATATGGCGAATCTGTTTCAATCAACAAACGATCTATTGGCATGTTGCGCACCACATCGCGAATTTGATCTGCGTTTTTGAAAGTAACGATTCCCGAAATAGAGATGTAGTAATTTAAATCCAAGGCAGCTTTCGCCATTTCCCAATCTTCAGTGAAGCAATGCAACACACCGCTGTGCTCCAAGCTGCCGTGTTCTTTAATCAACGCAAGCGTATCGGCTTTAGCTTCACGTGTATGCACTACAACGGGCAAACCAATTTTTTTTCCTACATTTAAATGCAAAGCAAAACTTTCGTGTTGTAGCTCTTTGCTTTCTGTTTCGTAGTGATAATCCAAACCCGTTTCGCCAAGTGCGACAACTTTTTCTTGCGATGCCCATTGAATAAGTTGATCAGCAGTTGCTGTCCCCTCTTTTACATCACACGGATGAACACCAACAGACGCAACTACACAGGGGTGAGTTTGCGCAATATCAATTACAGTTTGAATATTTTCCAAACTAATACCAATGCACAGCATTTGCTGAATGCCACGTTCATTGGCAGCAGCAATTGCATTGGCAAGATTACCGTCGTAACGATCAAGATTGATTCGATCTAAGTGGCAGTGGGAGTCGATTAACATAAAAAGTACAGGTCGATAATAAATGTGCGGCGATTATAAAGGATTATCGGGGATGCCTAGAAATTAAAAAACCAGCTCAAGGCTGGCTTTTTACGACAGGGTGACACCTTACATGGTATGCGTTGGCTTGTCTGAATTGATCGAACCTGCAAGGTAGGTCTCGATTTTGGTCACGGCAGTGTTGTCCTGATCAGTAAATTGTACGCCAATGCCTGCAGCGCGGTTGCCTTGGGCTCCGCGTGGGGTCACCCAAATCACTTTACCCGCAACCGGGATTTTTTCAGTTTCTTCCATCAAGCTCAGCAACATAAAGACTTCATCGCCCAACTTATAGCTTTTGCCGGTGGGGATAAACATTCCGCCGTTTTTTACAAAAGGCATATAAGCAGCATACAAAACCGCTTTGTCTTTGATGGTGAGGGAAAGTATGCCGTTTCGGGCACCGCCGCCTATCGCTTGCATAAAGTAATCCGTCTGAATTCAATGGACTAAAACATAATGTAATGAACCATAATCCAATAGTTTAGACCTGTCTAGCCGCGAATGTGTCACTATTTTCTGCTATGCATTTATTTTGCACAAATTAGCTATTTTGAACTTCTGAGTAGTGCACCCCAATCCATTAACATTTCCTCAAGCAACAGCTGCTTATTGGGGTTGGAATTCCCGAGCAACTGGCGCTTGGACACTAGCATTTTTTCCACATAACGATGCAACAGCGCGCTCGGCACTTTGCTTAAACGATCTCGCAAATCTTGCGGCAACTGGTTGATAAGCACCTGCTCTACACCGACCTGCCAGCGCATTAGCGAATGCAACCAGACTAAAAACCATTCCACCAAGGCAATAACATCATCTTTTTGCCACTGGGCGGCGACTTCAATAGCGGATATTTGCCCGGTACTTAAGCGAACCAGATTCAACAACCATGCATCACGACGCTCCAACGCATCGCTCTCCAAGTAGGAGAGCGCTGTCAAAGGTGCGCCGCCAGCGGCTTCCATCAATTTTTCAACGGGAATATTGCTGCCCGCCATTAAAGGCTTTAGCCAATGAATCACTTGCTCGGAATTTGGGGTTGTCAGCAAACGCATTTGGCAGCGGCTGCGAATCGTCGGCAACACCGAGCTTGGTGCATGGCAAACCAGAATCAAGAGCGTGTTGGGCGCAGGTTCTTCAAGGGATTTAAGCAAGGCGTTGGCAGCGTTGGTGTTCATCGCCTCAGCGGGCTCGAGCACAACAACTTTGAAGCCACCTTGCTGCGCAGTTTTGCCTAAATCATCAATAAGCGCACGAATTTGATCAACCTTGATTCCCTTCGCCCCCTCTTCTGGCTCCACCACTATAAGGTCTGGATGGCTTTGAACTTTATTTAGCATGCAGCCACGGCACTTGCCACAGGGGGTGCCTTCAATAGGCGATAAACACAGCAGCAGCTGCCCCAGAGCCTCCGCTAAATGGCGTTTACCTATGCCTTTAGCGCCCGCAAACATTAACGCGTGAGGAAGTTTGCCTATGGCTAGTTGCTGATTCAGCTGCTGCCATTCTTGCAACTGCCAAGGATAGGGATGGGAGGGAAAATCTGACATAGGCACACTCAGGTTATTGAGGGCGCAAGCTTACAATTGCCGCCAGATCTTGGCAAACCTAATAGATTGCACCGCTTTTTAGCAATTTGAAGGCAGATTTGCGATAATCGGTGCCCTTCAATTTAGCAGCACCCGAATGAACGATTTAATCCCAAACAACTGCGGTCTCGATATCCTTCATCTCGACGACGATTTGATGATCTGCAACAAACCTGCTGGCCTCTTGACCGTGCCGGGCAAAGGTCCTGAAAAGCAAGATTGCTTGATCAATCGCGCCTTGAAGTTTAACCCCAATGCACGCGTGGTACATAGGTTGGATCAGGGAACATCCGGCATTGTGATGTTTCCGCTCAACTATATGAGCTTAAAAATTCTCACCAAACAATTTGAAGCACGCGGTATACACAAGCGTTATGTGGCCATGGTGAGTGGATTGGTGGAAGAAGACGAAGGCGAAGTAAAACTGCCGCTGATTTGCGATTGGCCGAATCGCCCACTGCAAAAAGTCTGCTTTGAATCAGGCAAACCAGCCCATACACGCTACACAGTGCTAGAGCGCAATGAGGCACAAAATTGCACTCGCGTATTACTGGAGCCTGTCAGCGGACGCACTCACCAACTGCGCGTACATATGCTTAGTATTGGGCACCCCATGTTGGGCGATCAGCTTTATTCACCGCCAGAGATACAAGCACTAGCACCGCGTTTACTGCTGCATGCACAGCATTTGCAACTTACGCACCCAATCTTGCGCCACAAAATTGAAGTGGAATGTTTAGCAGAGTTTTGAAAATCTATCACGCATAAAAAAACCACAAAGCTTTAGGCTTTGTGGTTTTAATCAAACAGATAAGACTATTAGCAACCCGTGGTAACTGTCGCAAATACAGGAGGTACTGTAGCAGTAGCCTCAGTATAAGAAGCTGTGCAGTTAGCAGTCACTGTCGCAGTCATAGTGGTACCCGCTACTGCTGTTGTATAGTCAGGTGCGGCTAATCCAGAAACAGCCGCTATAGACGCTGCATTTGGGTAGCCATTTACGAAGGTTACCGCGACTCCCTCAAAGGTTTGTGGTGATACAGGGTTAACCAGAAACTTGCCATGCGTCATGCCGGACGATGACTTTAATGACGCTAATGCAGCATTAACTTTGGCTTTGCGGGCATCACTGGTTAAATCAACAAATTTTGGAATGGCTGTCGCCGCCAAAATCCCCAAAATAACAATTACCGCAATCAGTTCGATTAACGTGAAGCCTGCTTGTTTATTCATATGATCACCTTTTAATTGAAATTACGCTAAAGCTACTTCTAACAACTCATCGATAATAGCCAGTCATAATTAACTCTAGTTCTAGATTTAAAGATAATCAAATAAACAGTTTTTATGCGCCATTAATAGGTTAGTAGGCGGCTCAGTACAAGGTCGATATCGGCCTGAACCTGCACGAGTGGCTGTCCGGCATCCACCACCGCATAGCGATTAGGGGCGTCTTCGACCCTTGCCCTGTAGGCACCGCGCACACGCTCGAAAAAACTTAATGTCTCGCTCTCAAAACGATCCAGCTCGCCGCGCTGACGGGCGCGATTCAAGCCCAACTCCACATCTATATCCAGAATAAGGGTTAAGTCTGGGCGCAAGTCGCCCTGAACCAAAGCCTCTAATTGCGTGATAGTTTCTTTGCTTAAGCCACGACCACCGCCTTGATAGGCGTAGGTTGCATCGGTAAAGCGGTCACTCAACACCCAAGCTCCACGAGCTAGAGCAGGCTTAATAACCTGAGCAATATGCTGGGCACGAGCGGCGAAGACCAGCAGTAGCTCGGCAGTTTCATCTACTGACTCTTCACGCTTTGCCAGCAGCAAAACGCGAATTTCTTCTGCCAAAGGGGTGCCACCAGGTTCGCGGGTTACCACAACGTCTATTCCCTTGGCTTGCAACCAATCCCGTACAAATGCCAAATTGGTGCTTTTACCTACACCCTCTGTGCCTTCGATAGTGAGAAATTTACCGCGCAACATGAATCAATCTCGCTTTTTTGCCTATTTAATCAGTTTAGAAAGTTCCTTCACCTTCATTGAGCGCGTATCATACCCGCTTTTTTAGACTTACCGACTTTAATGTCATTTTTGCTTTAGGAGCTTCACATGATTACTTTACACACCAACTACGGCGACATTGTTATCGAATTGGATTTCGACAAAGCGCCCAATACCGCCGCTAACTTTTTGCAATACGCAGAAGAAGGCTTTTACAACGGTACAATTTTTCACCGCGTGATTGATGGCTTTATGATTCAGGGCGGTGGCATGACTGAAGACATGAGTGAAAAAAAGAAAACTCGCGACCCAATTCAAAACGAAGCCGACAACGGTTTGAAAAATTTGACTGGTACTTTAGCCATGGCGCGCACTAACGACCCGCACAGCGCCACCGCACAATTTTTTATTAACGTAAAAGATAACAGCTTCCTCAATCACAGCGGCAAAACCAGTCAAGGTTGGGGTTACGCTGTTTTCGGTAAAGTTACCGAAGGAATGGATGTTGTTAATAAAATCAAAGGTGTTAAAACCGGCAGCAAAGGTTTTCACCAAGACGTTCCTGTTGAAGCAGTTACCATCCAAAACGTTACAATCGCTAAACCAGCGTCTGCCGAATAAATATGGCCTCGCTATTTATTTCAGATTTGCATCTCCACGAAAGCCGCCCGCAAATTACGCGGGCGTTTTTTCATTTTTTGCAAACCCAAGCCAAAACAGCAGAAAAGCTCTATATTCTCGGCGATTTTTTTGATGCATGGATTGGCGACGACGATGACG
>JAGKXD010000206.1 GCA_021151525.1 Cellvibrionaceae bacterium
GTATAAGAGAGGAGTTTAAAGAATCCGGATTTTATAAGTGGAACAAAATCAGGTATTTTTTATATGAATATGAATTAGAATTAAAAAACGCCTCAAAAACTTTTAGAGAAAAGCTGAGCTGGAAAGCTCTAACAGAAAATATCAAAGATCATTACACGGTGGAGCATATATTCCCTCAAAACTCAAAGAAAGAGCATTGGGCATGTAAATATAGAGAGTTTCAAACAAAGGAAAGAAATGCACTAAAGCAAAGCTTGGGGAATTTGTTGCCGCTGTCTAAGCCCAAGAATTGCAGCTTGCAGGATAAGGCATTTATAGAAAAAGTCGGTTTACCTGACAGCACGGTAGGATTTAAGTATGGATCTTATAGTGAAATTGAGGTTGCTCAGAACGATAAGTGGACAGCACAAGAAATATTAGATCGAGGGTTGAAGCTTTTGGAGTTCATGGAGAGAAGATGGGACTTTAGCCTAGGTGTTAAGAAGGAGAAAATTTATATGCTCGGCTTAAAAACTGTAGCTGAAAAACTGAACAAAAATCAGAAGCCTCCACCAAATGCTGCGAAGTCGACCAATCCTCGGTGATCACTATATTAATCCATAACTCCACTAATCATCATGGTACAACAAGGTTCAGCGAGTTTTTAACCAATTGATTTTATTGAAATTGAGGTTTTATGAGGGAAGGTTATCAGCTCTCAAATGCTGGGGTCGGCGGTTCAAGTCCGCCTCTAGCTACCATATTGATAAAGCCAGCCTGGTGAAAACCTCGCTGGCTTTTTTATTGCCTCGGATTTGCCTTCACGCACTTAAATCAAATGCTCAAACTTAGATAACCGTTGAGCAAACGCCGTAATCCCATCGACGGATAACGAATCAAGATACTCACTTGCAGAATATTTCGGATTGAGCATACGGACGCGGATATTTTTTATTGCATCCAGTACTTTTGCATTGCTCAGGTCAAATTGGTTTATCAAAAACACGTCAGGATGAATAGCTTCAATGTCAAACTCGGCTAGAGTTTCTACAGGAAAATCTTTCAGGTTTCGAGTAACGATTGCTTGCGCTTTGGATCTAATTGCAGCAGCTAAAACGTGCCTATCATTTGGATCAGGCAATTCCAAACCAGCCTCTAACTTCTCATAGTTTGTGACCATGCAATCCGGAACAACAGACCTCATTAACTGCGCTGTTTTTCGCAGCCTAGTCGAATCCAGATCAGGTCGATTACTAATTAAATTTTCTAGCCATTCAGACTCAATGCGCTCCGTCCATTTAGCTTGAAACAGTGCATAATCAGTGGTTGCCAGCTCTATCAGCACATTGCGCAACGCTGATGGATAAAGAACGCACGCATCGTAAACAACTATATATTTCATTAATAACCTATACCCAGCTCCTGAGAAAGCATTATGAGATCATCCATTGCAGCCTTAGAACGACTAACCATCTTCTCTTTATATGCGAGCAAGTCATCAAACCTTACTCGTCTATGAGATCCAACCAGCGTGTAATTCAACTCTTTTTGTTCAAGCAACCCTATAAGATAAGGACGAGAAACATTCAAAAAGTCAGCAGCTTGCTGAGTAGTTAACTCCTTAGCCATTGGTACAATATTGATGGTTTTGCCTGCTGACATACCCGCCAAAATATCGCGTAGCAACTCTACAGCCTGCCTTGGAACAATTAAGTCTTCGCCTCCCATTTTTATGTTGGCACGATGATCTTCAGGCAATCCCTGAAGCAATTTCGTAAGTGCGGCAGCACTTACCCTAGCGAGGGCTACTTCTTCGCTGCTAGGTAACTCATATTTGCGATTGGTCATTTTTCACCCCACCCACAGCTCCTTGCAGGCTCACCTTGTTGGTTAAATATGCCGGAATTGACATAACAGTTAGTATATCAATAAGTGAAATATTCGCAACAAACGAAATATTCGAAAAATTAATTAGTCGGTAACAAATTATATTCAAGGGATATCAATCTGCCGGGATCACCAATTTGAAGTCCACAATTGGACAATTCATAGTGGCGCACTGTGGCCCACCGTGGTTTTAAGTTATTGATTTTACTAGTATTGAGTTTTAGTGAGGGCAGGTTATCAGCTCTCATAATGCTGGAGTCGGCGGTTCAAGTCCGCCTCTAGCTACCATATTTGGAAAGCTGACTTGATTAACACCTTGTCGGCTTTTTTATTGCCAGGACAAAATACCCAATAAAAAACGGGCCAGTATGGGCCCGTTTTTTATTCTTCTGGTAGCGCTTAACGCATTAATCCTGTGGCTTTTGTTCCCCAGGGTAGTCTTTACGCAATTCCACCGGCTTGTCCATATTTTTGCGCAATTTGATATTGATCATCTCCACACCCAGCGAGAAGGCCATGGCGAAATAGATGTAGCCCTTGGGTACATGCACCTCGAAACCTTCGATCATTAAAGTGAAACCCACAATGACCAGGAACGAGAGCGCCAATATTTTGATAGTTGGATGCTCATCAACAAAATCACCGATCGGTTTGGCAGCAAATAACATAACACCCACGGCGATAACAATTGCCAGCGCCATGATCGGAACCTGACTCACCAAACCGACTGCCGTAATCACCGAATCCAGCGAGAACACTATATCCAGAATTGCAATTTGTACCAGAACAACCATCAATCCATGAGCAGCGACATTGCGCTCAGTTTCAATTGCACCTTCGAGGCTGCCGTGAATTTCATGAGTGGCCTTGGCAATCAGGAATAGCCCGCCACCAATCAAAATGATATCGCGCCCGGAGATTGGATGGCCGAATACATGGAATAACGGCTCTACCAAGCCCATTACCCAAGCGAGCGAAAACAGCAACGCCAAACGGGTCAACATGGCCAAGCCGAGCCCCACAGTTCGAGCAAATTTCCGCTGATGTTCGGGAAGCTTGCCCACCAGAATCGAAATAAAAATAATATTATCGATCCCCAATACAATTTCCAGGGCCGTCAGCGTTGCCAGGGCAACCCAGGCTTCCGGGCTGGCTAACCATTCAAACA
>JAGKXD010000207.1 GCA_021151525.1 Cellvibrionaceae bacterium
GAAATAAATTTTTAAAGTTTTATAAACCGTAATGACCAAGTAATTAATTTTATGTTTTAGACGACAAAAAAATTGATCCAGACGACACGCGTATCACCAAAAACGCCTTTAAACGACAAAAAAGTAACCATCTCAATAAACAAAAACAGGAATTTTAGCAAGGAAATATTTACAGCTAGAAGTGACAACTATTGGGGAAGAGCACACAAAAAATCTACTCATCCTTGTCATCCCAAACTCATATTTTCCAGGATTCATAGGCAATTCTCCTTTTACATTAAAAATCCGCGACATTTTAAAAGTGTAAAATTCCAAAATAAATTTCGCTATCCAAATGATAATTTAGTAATTATTCTAACCATTACTGCGCACGCCAAGGAAAAGACGAAGAGCCCAAAATGCAATTATCTGAACCAGATTTCACGAAAGAGCCAACTGAATATAAAAACGGCGCATTTTTCACATCCAACCATTGCTTGCCAATTTTCTCTGGCGCGATATCCCTCAATTGTTGTTGTTTTTCACTCTCTGAATACCGCGACAATCTTTTTGAAGAGTATAGTATTTACTTCCCTTCTGAACTTGACCGGGCCGTTTTGAAACGCAGAGCAGAATTTTTCGCAGGTCGATATTGCGCAAAAAAATCGCTATTGTTACTCGATGGCACAGTTTCAGACATTCATATCAGCCCACAAAGATACCCGATATGGCCGACACACGTAGTCGGCTCAATTAGCCATAGCGGCAATCAAGCCATTGCAGTTACCGCACTGAAAACAAGTGCTCGAGGAATAGGCGTTGACATTCAATATGAGGTTGATTTAAAGACTTGCAAGACGATAAAAAATCAAATTCTCTTTGGAAATGAATGCGAGATAATATTCAAAGGAAACGATTCAGTTATTCAAACATTGTTCACGATTGCCTTTTCTGTCAAGGAGAGCTTTTTCAAGGCAGCATTTGCGGAGGTTGGTTGGTATTTTGATTTTTCAGCAGTAACCATAACAAACATAGACCAACGCAATGGGATCATTGATATGCATATCAATGAAACATTAAGCAAAAATTTGGTTGCAGGCACAGTAATTCAAGCAGAGTACAAACATACAGATGACAAAAAAATAATAACGCTCGTACGACTTTATTAACTCACAAATACATATACAAAAATAGAAATAGAATCCCTGGGGGTAACCTCGCGTGTAGCTACCCCCTACATTCATCAATATGGGGCATATCGCCTCCATTTTAACCAGCGATTCTTTACAAAAAATAATTCGGCATCCATCCTCAATGCCGATAATTGCTGGCACACTTCACTCATCCAGAACTAATAACACAATGGAGTTATAGATGAATAAGCTCGCCCTACTTGTTAGCTCGCTACTGATCAGCGCCTGCGCCATAAAGTCCACATCGACGACAGCAATAGGCAAAGAAAACACCCAGCGGTTGACTGCAATAACCCAGAGCCTGCCGGCAGACCATCAAGCGCGTCATAGCTCCCGCCACCCGGTGGAAACCCTGTCATTTTTCGGGGTAAAACCAGGCGATACAGTAGTGGAAGTGCTGCCAGGCGACGGCTGGTACTCAAAAATTCTGGTGCCTTACCTGGGTAAAAACGGACAATTAATCGGGGTGGATTACAACCTGGATTTATGGCCAAAGTTTGGCAGTTGGGCCAATGCTGAATTTATGGAAGGACGCAAGCGCTGGCCCACCGAGTGGACTGGTAATGCCAAAACCTGGGGTGGAAACGATGGCGCTGCCGCACAAGCCTATACCTTTGCCAATTTGCCTGCAGACCTCACCGGAAAAGTGGATTCAGTATTGTTTATTCGCGCCCTGCACAACCTCGCGCGCTTTGAAAGCAATGGCGGCTACCTGAGCCAGGCGCTAGCGGAAACCTACCGCGTGTTAAAACCGAACGGCGTGGTTGGTGTAGTACAACATGCGATTAGTGAAGACAAACCAGACACTTGGGCCACTGGCGAGACCGGTTATTTAAAACGCTCCGCCATTATTAAATTTATGGAGCAAGCCGGTTTTGAATTAATTGGCGAGAGCGACATCAATAAAAATCCGAAAGACAATCCTGTGGCCGGTGAAGTGGTTTGGCGCTTGCCGCCCAGCCTGAATGCGGCGGAGGCCGATAAAGCCAAATACCAGGCAATTGGCGAATCCAATCGCGTGACCCTGTTGTTCCGCAAAAAATAATACGGCATAACCCATTCACGTAAAAATATAAAACCCATCATCATCGCGATGATGGGTTTTTGATTTACAGTTTTTTATTTACAACTTTTTGTTCGCACTTTTTAAATTTGTGATTTTATGCTGGATCAGTTTGATTTTCGCTAGGGCTTGTTGCAAAACACCATCAGCTCCGAAGGCCCCAGGTCGCGCACTGCAATAAAATGCACACCGCTGTGATGCTTATGCACCACCGATTGATCGCCAACACGATTTTGGGGTAACTGTGGATTAGCCGCTTCTTCTGTACTCATCACCAACAGCATACTGCTCGCCACCGGATTCAGCGATGCGTCTACCAAAATATCCGCACCGCGCCTTTCAGTGCCGTGAGGGTTTAATACCACCAGACATTCTTCATCATCCAAAATGCGCGACCAGGCAATAATTTCACCGTTGCTGTAAACACTGAACGCATTATTAAAAAATGAAATTGGCCGCAGATATTGACGCCCCAAGCGCAACGCCGGAAAAGCCGCACGCGTTTTTGCCATGGCACTAATACGTACATAAGCAGGATTTTGCACATCAAAACAATGATGTCCCTGGGTGCCAAAGGGGCCAAAACCCGGTAAGGATTCATCCATGGGGCTCGGTGAATTGAGCCCATCCAATCCACTCTTGCGCGGGTGCTCGGCGCCAAATAAAGTTTCGCGCAGGTAGCGATCATTGGAACCAAAGTTTTCAATCCAAATGCGTTCGGGTAATTCCGGCCCACCCAGGCTTTGCTCAGTCCCGTAATAAATACAGGGA
>JAGKXD010000099.1 GCA_021151525.1 Cellvibrionaceae bacterium
CCAACAAAGTGCGTTACTAATTTGTGACAAATTTTTATTATTAAAATTTTAATTTTTGTAAGCGGTTGATTTGCATGAATAAAACATAAAAAAATTATTGGTTATTTTTGTTTGGCATAGGCTTTGCTCTAGTGAAAATTACTCGTGCCAATAAAATCTAATTTAAAAGTTAGATAAGAATGCGGTGAAAAATTTTTTGAATACATCGCAAAAAATTAGGCAAGTGTGACCATTACTAAACGCTAACTTTTGGAGAAAGCTCTATGAAAAAACACACTGCTCATCTTCTTTGCGCTGCCGCAAGTTCATTAATTTTTTCAGCGCAAAGCGCGCATGCTGCTCAAACACTCACTGAAGGTTTAACAACAGGTAGCACAATTAAAGTAAACGTTCGCGCACGCTATGAAAGTGTTGATTGGGATGGCTATGAAGATGCAGATGCGCTCACAATAAGATCGCGTTTGTCTTATCAGTCTGGTGCATGGAATGGTTTTGCAGCTACTGCAGAAATGGATAATGTTACTGAAGCTGATCATAAAGTTGATTACGCGGTGTGGGCGGCTGACCCAATTAATGCAGGCACAGTAAAGCACGCGTTAATTTCTGATCCCGAGGGTACGGATTTAAATCAGGCATATGTGTCTTACACTACGTTTAATAACGTTGTGAGGTATGGTCGCCAGCGTATTATTTTAGATAATGCTCGCTTTATTGGTAATGTTGGCTGGCGTCAGAACGAGCAGACTTATGATGGTATTTCTTTTACCAATAAATCTATTCGTTACACCAATATCTTTGCCGCTCACATTACTAACGTAGATCGCATTTTTGGTAATGCAGTACCTGTTCAAGGTGACTACAAACAAGATACCAATTTGTTCAACGTAAGCTACACAGGTTTTGAAGCAGGTAAGTTAACAGGTTATGCGTATTTAATTGATAATCTTGACGATGCAATTTTGGTTGGTACGGGCGCAGCGGCCAATAAATCTGCAGCAATTTCCAGCAACACTTACGGCGTGCGTTGGGCAAGTACGGCTAATCCTTCATTCATGTATACCTTGGAATACGCGCAACAAAAAGGTGCCGCCTCTAACCCACTCGATTACACCGCTTCGTACAGTTTAGTTGAGGCAAGCACTACCCTAGGCCGCTTCGTGCCATTGGTAGGTTATGAAGTATTAGGTTCTGATAAAGGCACTAAAGGCTTCGCCACGCCATTTGCAACCTTGCATGCATTTAACGGCTGGGCTGATCGCTTCCTCGCAACACCTAAAGAAGGTATTCGAGATACCTACGCAAGTTTAACAACCACAGTACAGGGTGTAACCTTGATTGCGGCTTATCACAGTTACAAAGCAGATGAGAAAAGTCTTGCGGCTGGTGCAACGCTTGGAAAAATTATCGACTACGGTAATGAATGGAATTTGAGTGCAAGTAAGAAGTTCGGTGCTGTTGTTTACACGGTTAAATACGCAGCCTTTGATAATGGCGACTGGGTACAAAAAATCGGTACCAAAGCACTCGCTTCCGATACGTCTAAGTTCTGGTTCCAAACTGACTGGAACTTCTAATAGGGCGATGCTGGTTTATAGTTCAAGTTAGTTATCATTAAATAAAAAATCCCCGAGTATAAATAGCCGGGGATTTTTTATTGTTATATGGAATGGTTTTAATTTAAACGCTTTGTGATTTATTTGTTACGCTGGTAGTCGTCATCCTAGCTGCGAGAGAGTGACGACCCCCTGATTAATTTTTAAACCTCGTTGTTGTTTTCTTTCTGTGCGTTAGTTTCGGCATCTATTTTGTTTTCTACTTTTGGGACTTTAGGGTACAAAACAATTTTTTCGTCAGCCTCCCATAATCCATGCACACTTAATTGTTGCCACGCCCAACGCAACCACTTCATTAATGATGCTGCCAACCACAGTGACCACATTAAAATAACAACTTTGTAGCACCACACTGGTAGAGAAATAACCCATGCCTTTGGAAACTCTGCTGCGCTTTGGTCTTGATACCAATAAAAACTATCGCCATAAGTTTGCGGGCCAAGAATATGCATATCAGGTGAACTCAATAATCCATCTGGAAGTGTAGTGACTAAACTAATCAGGGCGATAATTGAAAGTAAAAATAAACCGATTTGTAAAAATTTAAAGTGCCAAGATTTTGCAATAGTCGTTAACTTGCCTCTTTGGTTCAAGGCTAATAGCCACGCAGCAACTAAAATAAACGTCCACATGCTGAGCGTACAAATTCCCAAACTGAGCAATACCCACTCATAAGATTGTAGTGGTGTTAGTTGGGTGCGACCTAATCCATATGCAACTAAAGCCATTACCAACAGCATCCCCCACAACAAAATACTAGGGCCGACTTGTGGGCCACCGAGCCACAGTGCCCAGCGATTGTAGGGGATTTCCATGCGAATGCTTTGATTGCTGCTGCCATTTTCTAAAACAAAGCCTGGTGATTTGGTAATAAAGCTGAGCCCGTCTTCTTGCTTCCAATTAATATCAATATTTTGTGAGCCGGGGTGTAAGGGCAGTTTTAATACGCCATTAGTTGCGCTAATTAATTGTTCTCGATTATCAATTTCTAATTTCGCCAAGCGTGCCCCCTCAGGTAATTTAAACGAGTATTGGCCGCCTTGGTTGGAGCGAATGGTGAGTTTTAATTCGCTCAAACTATTCGCACTACCGGGTTTGTAATTTAACGAAGCTTCATCAATCGTAACGTAATTACCTTTTGTGGCTTGCGGGCGAAGTACATCAATTGATAGTGTCTCGCCCGGCCATGGCTGCCAAATGGGTGTGTTCTCATGTTTCGCCATTTGGATTGGTGCTATACCTGTAGTATGCGAATGCCAGAGTGGTGATACATCTAACATCCATATTTCTACCCAAGGAACATTTTGTGCGGCTTGCAATTTTATGGGTGTAATTTCTTTGAGGTTAGATGACCATTCAAATTCATTTTCATTTGCTTCCAAATGTACGGTAACTGTTCCGTTAGCGTTTGTTTTAGTGGTTAAAGGCGATTCGCCATTGAGCAAAGGCACTTCAAGATTCATTGCGCCGGTTGCTGGTGCCACGCGGGTCACTATTGTTGAAACAGACCAATCTAAATCTAATTTGAAGATGCGTTTTACTATTACAAATGCGGGAATTGGATCTGGTCGTAAGTGTTCTGTTGCTGAAGTATTTTGATCTCGCTCTACACGTTGTAGTTGCAAAGATTGACTGGTTTGCTCTGCGGTTGGCACACCACTTATCTCCCATCCGCTAACGCTGGAGGTGACATTGTGTAGCGGCAATGGAAATTGCAAGCTCAACGTATCCTGACCTTGTACATTCGCATTTATACTGAGGTTGTGTTGTCCTTTTGGTAAGCTCACCAATAAAACTTGATTGCTATTTTGTACGAGCGACGCAGCTTTACCATCCACTGTCACTAGGTTCGGCCACCATTGCTGATGGTCGCTAGGTAAGGGCAGCGCAATTAAATCGTTAGCATTCACAACAAGGTCTAGCGTTAGTTGGTCTTGTTTAATACTAATATTGGCTCGTTCTATGGCCGCACAATGAGGCAAACATTTAGGCGCTTCCGTTAGGCGAGTTTCGAGCTCCTTGAGGAGCGCGGAGTCTATGGTGACATCTGCTTGTGCGGAATCAGGCGTATACAAACATGCAGTCGCAAGTAACAAACATGATGTTAGGCTTGCAGTTGTATTGCGTGAAAATTTTACATTCGGCAATTTTTTATCGGTAAAGCCTAAAAACTTTTGCAATAAAATACTGGCCATCAATAGTGGCAACAGAATTGCGAGCAGATTTCCTAATTTATTCAGCATAGGTGAAATCAAAATAAGCTTGGTGGTTTCTTCCTGCTTGATGGGGCCATCCCAACGTAAAATTAAATTGTTGTATTGGTGTTGAGGTACTGCAATACCCGTTTGTGTTTGTTGCGATGGATCGTATTTTTTATCGAGTTTTCTTTCTATTTGTACGCCGGGAACCCGCTGTAAAGATTCTGCGAGATTGTTGTCAGGGAGTTTTCCAATATCTTCTTCATTGATGGCATCAGCTGTAGCAGGCATAGCTTTAGATCCAGTTACAACAATTTCTTCTGCGCGTGGTTCTGGCATTGGTGCAGCGGCGGGCGCTGGTGCATAGAGGGCTTTTTTGTGTTTGTCGCTCGATTGGAATGATATTAACGATGAGTTAACCACCCAAAAATCTTCATTTTCTAGTGATGGATTAATCATGATTCGCGCCTCGCGTACTGCAAAGGGCAGTGTGATTAAAGCCAAACTCAAAAAGCTAAGGTAGCCGTAGCGAATAATCCACTGCTTGAATTTCCCTGAAACTAAATTGGCGAGTGCTATAAGCGCAATTAAATCCAGCCAGATAAAAATAGGTGCGCCAGTACGCTGATAAATAATAATCATGCATACGGCGGCCAATAATCCTAATAGCGGTGATGTAATACGTGCAAAAGCAATCACAATAATTAACACGGCAAACATATCCCACAGAGTCCATTTTGAAATCCAGCTGCCATATTCACTGCTGGTTCCCGTTGCCGTTAAAAGCGACCAGCCTGGTGGTAGAAATAAGGAAGTTTCGACATTATTAATTTCCTGATTCCAGCCTGTAACGGGAATACTCAGGTTGCGATCAACTTGGCTTACTGCATTGAGCTCTAGGTCGCGTGAGCGAATCTCTACTCCCGCATTTTGGCTTTTATCAAGTTGCGTAATGAGCTGTGATTCACCGTTAATTTTTACATTGGTTAGTTCAACAGGTTTTATCACTTCAATGCGCGATGCGTGTATTTCACCGCTGAGCTCATCCTTAAAAATAAATCGCTTGCCATCAAAACTGAGCCACGCGCTACGGTTAAGTTTTATATCGTTTGCTGCATCTTTATTTTCGCCGCGATAAAGTTCTTCCAGTGTGAATTGTGTTTTAGGCGTGACTAAATAGGCGGGTAAACTTTTCCAGTCATCGGGCAATTGTGTTTGTTGTGGATCTACAGTTTGCGCGCCGGAAATTTGTACGCTACGCAATTGGCGTTGTGCAGCGAAAGTCCAAATCTCTTCTTGTGGCCAGAGTTCGTTGGTGGTTTTAAAGTTGAGTGTTCTGCTGTTGGTGATGGATTGGCTAACCAGTGTAATTTCCCAACTGCCCGATTTCAGTTGAATGCGTATGCTGCCATCTTTTTCAATACGCGCTGGCAATTGGCTTTCGAATTCCAGCGGGGTAAAACCATCCAGCAATAATTGCCCTAGTTGAATCTCACGCTCTTTACCGCTCACGTCCAGTTGGATTTGAGTGGTCATTTTCAATGGAATATCATCATCAATTTTTCTAAAGACGCGCACGTTGAGTGCGTCTTGGTGTGCGGTTTGATTTTTGGTTTGGTTGTTTGCAAGCCACAGATCGCCGTCGGCTTCTAATGATGGATTGCTAACCACTTTTCCGTTCAAGGTTAAATGAACCACGCCAATTTTTTCGGGAATGCTAAGGGTGCGCGGTATTTCTTCCCAGTTGAGCTCGCCGGTAATTTGGTGTGAGCCGGTGGTTAGGTAAACTTCGGGAATACCGTTTCTATCGCGTGTGGTAATAGTGCTTTGGTTATCACTGACGTGCTGCGGCCAAAGGTTTGTTTTTCCTGGAATCTCAACCCAGTCGCTTTTATAGACGTCGATTCGCTGAGTAAATTTTGCGCCTTTGTTGGTGGCATCAATACTTAGGTCTGAATACCAATTGCAGGTACGATTGGCGCTATTGAACAAAAAGGGGCACTTGAGCTCGGGGTGTTTTTCCAGCACCCAAGGTTTCCATTCTTCGAGGGATTTTGGGATTTCAACGGCAAGGCTATAGGTGCTGATGAGTAAGGTAAGAATTCCGAATAGATGAGCAATAAGCTTAGGCATGCAAGGATTCCCTTTTGTTATCGAAAGTGGAGCGAGTATACGAGCGATGGAGCGGCAATGCGAAGATGCTAAGTGAGGAAGACTGAAAGAATTGTGAATATTTGTGCAGGTGCGCAAGGTGACTTTTTTGGGGGGGGATAAAAAAGGCCGCAGATCAGATCATCTGCGGCCTTTCGTTTTTTGCCTTAGCTAAAAATTACTTAGCTGGACTTATTTTGCTGGGTAATCGCGTTTCACGCTGCCAGTGTACAACTGACGTGGACGGCCGATTTTGTATGAAGTGCTAACCATTTCATCCCAGTGAGAGTACCAACCAACAGCGCGACCCAAGGCGAAAATTACAGTGAACATTTCAGTTGGGATTTCAATGGCTTTCAAAATGATGCCTGAGTAGAAATCTACGTTCGGGTAAAGTTTTTTGCTGATGAAGTAAGGATCTTCCAATGCGATCTGCTCTAGACGTTTAGCAATCGCCAGCAATGGAGAGTTTTCCAAGCCAAGTTCACCCAAAACTTCGTCACAGGTTTGCTTCATCACCTTGGCGCGGGGGTCAAAGTTTTTGTAAACGCGGTGGCCAAAGCCCATCAAGCGGAAACCAGAGGTTTTGTCCTTCGCACGCGCAACGCAAGATTCAATATTTTCAACTGTGCCGATTTCTTCCAGCATTTCCAATACAGCTTCGTTGGCGCCGCCGTGAGAAGGGCCCCAAAGTGTAGAAATACCGGCAGCGATGGCTGCAAATGGGTTAGTGCCAGACGAACCAGACAAACGCACTGTAGACGTAGAGGCGTTTTGTTCGTGGTCAGCATGAAGAACAAAGATGCGATCCATAGCTTTAGCAAGGGTTTGGCTCACATTGGGAGCTTCGCCGGCTTTACCGAAAGTCATGTTCAAGTAGTTTTCGGCGTAGCCCAAGCTTGCGTCTGGAGCGATAAATTCTTCGCCTTTGCGGTGTTTGTATACCATGGCCGATAGGGTTGGCATTTGGCCAATCAAGCGGTAAGCGGTGAGCTTGCGGCTTTCAGCGTTGGTAATGTCGATTTCTGCGTGATATACGCCTGCCAATGCCGCAACAGCGCTGCATAAAATAGCCATTGGGTGAGTGTCACGCTTGAAGCTCTTTATTACATTGACGACAGATTCGTCAACATTGGAGTTATCTTTGATTGCTTGGGCAAATTCGGCTTTTTGCGCTGGAGTTGGCAATTCGCCGTTGAGAAGGAGGTAACAGGTTTCGATGTAATCAGAGGAGACTGCAAGTTGTTCTATCGGGTAACCACGGTGAAGGAGAATTCCTTCGTCGCCATCAATATAAGTAATCTTGGATTCGCATGAGGCGGTGGACATAAAGCCCGGGTCAAACGTGAAAAAGCCATTCTTGGTAATACTGGTGACGTCAATAACGTCTGGTCCGACACTGCTGGCATAGATAGGTAAGTCAATCGTGCTATCAATACCATCAATCGTTAGGTGTGCTTTCTTGTCAGTCATTACTGACTCCTGTGCTTACTAATAGGACTAATTTGCTTGAGTTATTGGGCGTGTTGCGTCGATCCATTTTCTGCTTGGCTGCGTATCCTATTCGGTTGTTGTAACTGAAGAGGGTAGTTGGCTGTTGCAGAGCACGACGTCGATACAATTCACCTGCAAGTTGCATGCTCAAGTGATGTAAAACCTTGGTAGCTGTTTTAGGGCTACTTATAGACTAGTCGAATTTCGACCGTGCCGTTTGTTTGCGGTCGGCATTATAGATGACTTAATTGCTGCAACGAAAGTTTTTGCCAATAAATAGGGCGCATTTGATCAAACTTTTTTTGGCTAATTTCGAAGTGTTCCTGTTGGTGCGTTAAATACTGAATTAATTTGCACTATCTTGGCTCCGATAAGGTTTTTTGTGCGCCTTAGTGGAACAAAAAAATCGCCAAAAAAACGGGAAAGTCTTTGATATTGCAGAAAATTTGAACGATTGAGATGAATCCCAAAAACATCAGCTTGTTTTGGTTTTTGTCGCGGGTTTTTGTTTGTGTTTCTGTAAGTCACTCTCTATAATGCTGCGCGACTTGCAGGATGCGCTAGCGATTGCCCCAAAATCTCTCATTTTTGTCAAGGCTAGTGCTCATTCTTAATAACCTGCCCGCGATGGGCTCAAAGGTGACTTAAACCGTGAACAAGAAAAGACCTGTCAACCTCGATATCTCCACAATCAAGCTTCCAATTACTGCATACGTTTCCATTCTCCACCGCTTCTCCGGCATTTTCCTATTTGCTGGTGCTGCTGTTTTGTTATGGATGTTGGATTCCAGTTTGGATTCTCAAGAAAGTTTTGCCGCTGTCCGCGATGCTTCTACTAACCTCGTTTTCAAAGCCGTGCTTTGGGCAGTCTTGTCCGCATTGGCTTACCACACCGTTATGGGCTTGCGCCATTTATTGATGGATTGTGGTATCGGCGAAAGCTTGGAAGGCGGTAAGCGCGGTGCCACCATCGCCTTTGTGTTGGCTATCGTATTGATTGCACTGATAGGAGTTTGGGTATGGTAACTTCAGTAACAAGTTTTGGCCGTAGTGGTCTCTATGACTGGTTGATCCAGCGTATTGGTGGCGTTGTAATGGCTGCCTATCTCATCTTCATTATTGTATTTATTGCGCGCAATCCTGAATTGACTTTCGAACAGTGGAGTGCTTTATACGGCCAGCTGTGGATGCGTGTTTTTAGCTTCGTAACTCTGCTTTCCTTTATTGCACATGCTTGGATTGGTTTGTGGGCTGTTTTAACTGATTATCTGACTGAGCGTTTGATGGGTAGCAAAGCTACCGTCCTACGTATTCTTGCGCAAGTAGCTTTGGGTGGTGTGTCTGTGACTTACCTGATCTGGGGCATTGAAATTCTCTGGGGTTTTAAATAATGGCTATTCGCACAATTTCTTTTGACGGTATTGTTGTTGGCGGCGGCGGCGCGGGTATGCGCGCAGCTTTGCAATTGGCGCAGTCTGGCTACAAAACCGCAGTAATTACCAAAGTATTCCCAACCCGTTCGCACACTGTATCTGCGCAAGGCGGTATTACCTGTGCGATTGCGAGTGCTGACCCGCAAGACGATTGGCGCTGGCACATGTATGACACCGTAAAAGGATCAGACTACATTGGTGACCAAGATGCTATCGAATATATGTGTTCTGTTGGTCCAGAAGCTGTATTTGAATTGGAACATATGGGTTTGCCATTCTCCCGTACTGAAGAAGGTCGTATTTACCAACGTCCTTTCGGTGGTCAATCTAAAAACTTCGGTGAAGGCGGCCAAGCTGCTCGTACCTGTGCTGCTGCTGACCGTACCGGTCACGCCTTGTTGCACACGCTTTACCAAAGCAACGTAAAAAACAAAACTGTATTCTTGAACGAGTGGTTTGCGGTAGACCTCGTTAAGAATGCTGACGGCGCTGTTGTAGGTGTTATTGCCATTAACATCGAAGACGGCGAAACCGTATATGTAAAAGCCAAAGCCACTGTATTGGCAACTGGCGGCGCAGGCCGTATTTACGCTTCTACAACTAATGCCCACATCAATACCGGTGACGGCGTTGGTATGGCGTTGCGTGCGGGCTTCCCTGTGCAAGATATCGAAATGTGGCAGTTCCACCCAACCGGTATTGCTGGTGCTGGTGTTCTTGTAACTGAAGGCTGCCGCGGTGAAGGTGGTTACCTGATTAACGCCGATGGCGAGCGTTTCATGGAACGCTATGCTCCTAACGCAAAAGACCTCGCTGGTCGTGACGTAGTCGCGCGTTCGATGATTCAAGAAATCATCGCCGGTCGCGGTGTAGGTCCGAACAAAGATCACGTTTTGCTTAAGCTCGATCACCTCGGTGAAGAAGTTTTGGAAAGCAAGTTGCCAGGTATCTGTGAATTGTCACGCACCTTTGCGCACGTTGATCCTGTCTATGCTCCAATCCCAGTAGTTCCAACCTGTCACTACATGATGGGTGGTATTCCAACCAACATTAATGGTCAAGCCTTGAAGCAAGACGGCAATGGCAATGATGTTGTGATTGATGGTTTGTTCGCTTGCGGTGAAGTAGCTTGTGTATCCGTACACGGTGCTAACCGTCTCGGCGGTAACTCATTGCTCGATTTGGTTGTGTTTGGTCGTGCAGCTGGTCTGTATATTGAAAAAGCGTTGCGCGAAGGTGTTGAGCATAAAAATGCAACCCAAGCTGACATTGAAAAAGCCATGGAGCGCCTCAATAAGATCAATACCTCTACTTCTGGCGAAAGCGCTTCTGTTCTGCGCAAAGAGCTGCAAACCATTATGCAGAACTTCTTCGGTGTATTCCGCAAAGGCGAGTTTATGCAGAAGGGTATCCAGCAGTTGGCTGAGCTGCGCAAGCGTATTGAAAATGTATCTATTACCGATAAGAGCAGCGCGTTTAACACTGCTCGTATCGAAGCATTGGAATTGCAAAACTTGTTAGAAGTTGCGGAAGCAACGGCGATTGCAGCGGAAGAGCGTAAAGAATCTCGCGGTGCTCATGCTCGTGAAGATTACGAAGATCGCGATGATGCTAACTGGTTGTGCCATTCGCTCTACTTCCCAGGTGAGAAGCGTGTTGCCAAGCGTGCGGTAAATTTCAAGCCGCATACTATGGAAGCCTTCCAACCGAAAAAACGTACTTACTAATTGGGGAGTAGAAAAATGTTAAAAGTTGAAGTTTATCGCTACAACCCAGACACCGATAAAGCGCCGTACATGAAGACTTACGAGTTGGATACTGGCGGTAAAGATTTGATGGTGTTGGATGTACTTGAGTTGTTGAAAGCTCAAGACGAAAGCCTTGCTTACCGTCGTTCATGCCGTGAAGGCGTATGCGGTTCAGACGGCATGAATATTAACGGCAAGAACGGTTTGGCCTGTATCAAGCCAATATCTGAAGCAACCGGAGGCAGCGGTAAGTTAGTATTGCGTCCGCTGCCAGGTTTACCAGTGATTCGCGATTTGGTTGTAGACATGACTCAGTTCTATGATCAATACAAAAAGATCGAGCCCTACTTGCAAAACGATACTCCGGCTCCTGCTATTGAACGTTTGCAATCGCCAGAAGACCGCGAGAAGTTGGATGGTTTGTACGAGTGTATTCTCTGTGCATGTTGCTCAACCAGCTGCCCATCTTTTTGGTGGAACCCGGACAAGTTCATTGGCCCAGCTGGCTTGTTGCAAGCTTACCGCTTCCTGGCAGATAGCCGCGATTTGGCGACTGAAAAACGTCTGTCAAAATTGGACGACCCCTTCAGCGTATTCCGCTGTCATGGTATCCAAAACTGTGTTGCAGTATGTCCTAAGGGTCTTAACCCGACTCGAGCCATCGGCCATATTCGCAACATGTTGTTACAGAGCGCTACCTAAGAGTGGCGCTTTTCTGTATCTGAAAGCTGGAAAATTTGTGGCTTAGCGGCATTTTGCAGCTAAGCTTTTAGACTGTTCGCTAACCCCGTCATCTCGACCGAAGAGGTAGCGACTTAAAAGCGGCGTCTCTTGCCACAAGCGATAGGCGTTATTGTGTAGCTAATTAGCTAGTTGATAGCAGGGTGTAGCAAAGCCATAGCGGCAATGCGAACTCGTGATTAAGGTGGGTGGAATGCAAGACAGCATCATGGAGCATTTTTGGAGTAGTTCGCACATTTCTGGTGGGAACGCTGCATACGTCGAAGAGCTCTACGACACATATTTACACAATCCCAATGCCGTTCCTGAAGAATGGCGTAACTACTTTGAGCAGTTGCCTCGTGTAGCAGGTGTGCTGACTCAAGATACTCCCCATTCTGTCATTCGTGCTCAATTTGAGCAGCTGGGTAAATCCCGCGTTCGCACAGTTGCTGTTGCCGGCGGCTCTGTTAGTGCAGAGCACGAGCGCAAGCAAGTTAAAGTGCTGCAACTCATCAGTTCTTACCGTTTCCGCGGTCACCAAAAAGCCCAGCTCGACCCGTTAGGTTTGATGCAGCGCGATGTGATCCCCGATTTGGATTTGAGCTTCCACGGCTTAACTAATGCCGATTTGGATACAGTATTTAACACCGGTAACTTGTATATCGGTAAAGAAGAAGCCACTTTGCGAGAAATTATCGAAGCCTTGGAAAAGACCTACTGCGGTCATGTGGGTGCAGAGATCATGCACATCACTCCCTTGGCTGAGAAGCAATGGCTGCAACAACGCCTTGAAAGCGTGCGTTCAAACCCAGAATTTAGCAAAGAGCAAAAATTGGCTCTGCTCGAGCGTTTGACGGCTGCTGAAGGTCTTGAGCGTCACTTGGATAGCAAATACCCAGGTACCAAACGTTTCGGTTTGGAAGGTGGCGAAAGCTTTATCCCACTGGTTGATGCCTTGGTAAAACGCTCTGGTACTTTCGGTGCGAAAGAAATTGTATTGGGCATGGCACACCGCGGTCGTTTAAACGCCCTGGTGAACGTATTCGGTAAAAACCCTGCGGAACTCTTTGCTGAATTCGATGGCAAACGTTCTTTGAATACCTCAGGCGACGTGAAATATCACTCAGGTTTCTCATCAAACTTGATGACTCCAGGCGGTGAATTGCACATGGCGATGGCGTTTAACCCATCGCACTTGGAAATCGTTTCGCCAGTGGTTGAGGGTTCAGTACGTGCGCGTCAGGACCGTCGTAAAGACCATGACGGTTCTAAAGTTGTACCTATCAACGTGCACGGCGATGCTGCTTTTGCAGGTCAAGGCGTGGTAATGGAGACATTCCAAATGTCCCAAACTCGCGCTTATGGCACTGGCGGTACTCTACATATCGTGATCAACAACCAAGTTGGTTTTACCACCAACAAGCGTGAAGATGCTCGTTCAACCGAGTACTGCACCGACGTTGCCAAAATGATCGAAGCTCCGATCTTCCACGTGAACGGTGATGATCCTGAAGCAGTATTGTTTGTTGCGCAATTGGCCGTTGATTACCGTTACGAGTTTAAGAAAGACGTAGTGATCGACTTAGTTTGCTACCGTCGTCGTGGTCACAACGAGACTGACGAGCCATCAGCAACTCAGCCATTGATGTACCAAATCATTCGCAATCAAAAAACCACTCGTACCTTGTACGCGGATAAGTTGGTTGCTGCTGGTTTGTTGTCGCAGGCTGCTGCAGATGATTTAACTACCAATTATCGCGCTGCCTTGGATCGCGGTGAGCACGTTGCCAGCGGTTTGGTGAGCGAGCCTGATCGCAGCTTGTTTGTGGATTGGACTCCTTACATCGGCCACGATTGGTTAACACCTGCTAATACAGGTATAGATTTAAAAACCTTGCAAGCTGTTGCTAGTAAAATGTTGACCATTCCTGAAGGAATTGTGGTGCAGAAGCAAGTTGAGAAAGTGTACGAAGATCGCCGCAAAATGGCAGGTGGTGCTTTGGCGCTCAACTGGGGTATGGCTGAGACATTGGCTTACGGTACTTTGCTTGAGCAAGGTTACTCTGTGCGTATGACTGGTCAGGACGTTGGTCGCGGTACTTTCTCGCATCGCCACGCAGTTGTTCACAGTCAAAAAGATGGTACTTCTGCAACACCTTTGAAAAACGTTAATCCAAGTGTAGATTTTGACTTGTACGATTCTTACTTGTCGGAAGAAGCGGTTCTCGCATTCGAATACGGCTATGCCACTACCGCTCCGAAAGGCTTGGTGATTTGGGAAGCTCAATTCGGTGACTTCGCTAACGGCGCGCAAGTTGTAATCGACCAATTCATCACTTCTGGTGAACACAAGTGGGGTCGTTTGTGCGGTTTGACCATGTTGTTGCCACACGGTTATGAAGGCCAAGGTCCTGAGCACTCGTCAGCACGCTTAGAGCGTTTTATGCAGTTGTGTGCTGAGCACAACATTCAGGTTTGTATTCCGTCTACACCGGCGCAAGTGTTCCATATGTTGCGTCGTCAGGCGATTCGCCCAATGCGTCGTCCATTGATTGTGATGAGCCCGAAATCATTGTTGCGTCATGAAGCGGCAACTTCAACGTTGGAAGAATTGGCTAACGGTCATTTCCAAAATGTGATTGATGATGCGGTTAATCCAGACAAAGTTGAGCGTGTCATTCTGTGTAGCGGCAAGGTGTATTACACCTTATTGAAAGAGCGCACTGAACGTAAACAAGAAAATGTTGCTTTCATTCGTTTGGAGCAGTTGTATCCGTTCCCAGATGTTGAATTGAAAAACATCCTCAGCAAATACAAAAACGTGAAGAGCATTGCTTGGTGTCAAGAAGAGCCAATGAACCAAGGCGCTTGGTACAGCAGCCAACACCATTTGCGTCGTGTTGCGCATGAGCTTTACCCAAGTTTGTATTTGGAATATGTGGGGCGTGATGCTTCGGCTGCGCCAGCGGGCGGTTACATGTCTGCACATATTGAAGAGCAAAACCGTTTTGTAAATCAGGCACTGACGTTTTAATACGTCAGTGTAAATAACTAACAGTCTTCCCAAGCCGAGAGAGAAGGAATAGTAATGAGTATCGAAATTAAAGCCCCAACATTCCCCGAATCAGTAGCTGATGGCACCATCGCGACTTGGCACAAGAAGCCAGGCGAAGCAGTAAAGCGCGATGAATTGATCGTTGACATCGAAACCGACAAAGTGGTTTTGGAAGTTGTTGCGCCTGCAGATGGCAGCATTGCTGAAATCCTGAAGGGCGAAGGCGATACCGTACTGATCGCTGCCCCAGTTGCTGCAATCGAAGCTGTAGGTGAACGTGTTGAGAAGCGCGTACCTATGACTCGCTTGCGTAAGCGTATTGCTGAGCGTTTGCTTGAAGCCTCCAACACCACTGCAATGCTCACTACTTTCAACGAAGTGAACATGAAGCCAATTATGGATTTGCGTGCTAAATACCAAGCGCAATTTGAAAAAGCACACGGTGGCACTCGTTTAGGTTTCATGAGTTTCTTCGTAAAAGCGGCGACTGAAGCTTTGCGTCGTTTCCCACAAGTAAACGCCTCTATTGACAACAACGATATCGTTTACCACGGTTATCAAGATATCGGCGTTGCAGTATCTACCGACAAAGGTTTGGTGGTTCCTGTATTGCGCAACACTGAAAACATGAGCTTGGCTGGTATCGAAAACACCATTCGCGACTTCGGTTTGCGTGGTCGCGATGGCAAGTTGGGCATTGAAGAAATGACTGGTGGCACCTTCACTATTACTAACGGCGGCACTTTCGGTTCATTGCTTTCAACTCCAATTTTGAACTTGCCACAATCTGCAATTCTCGGCATGCACAAAATTCAAGAGCGCCCAATGGCTGTGAACGGCAAAGTAGAAATTCTGCCAATGATGTACTTGGCTTTGTCTTACGACCACCGTTTGTTGGATGGTAAAGACGCTGTGCAATTCCTCGTAGCGATTAAAGATTTGCTTGAAGATCCAGCGCGTATTTTGTTAGAGATTTAATTTTTTGAAACGCTCCTTGCAACCTCGGAGCGTTTTTTTATGTAAATGATTAGCGCTCACAAGGTGCTAATCGAAATTAATAAATTGAAGCTAGTAAAACGCTAGCCAATTAAAAGTAGGAACAAATTATGTCTGAAAAATTTGATGTGATAGTTATCGGCTCAGGCCCTGCGGGTTATGTTGCCGCTATCCGTGCCGCGCAATTAGGTTTGAAAACCGCGTGTGTTGAGAAGTGGAAAAACGAAGAAGGCAAGGGCGTTAACGGCGGCACTTGCTTGAACGTAGGTTGCATTCCTTCTAAAGCATTGCTCGATAGCTCTTACAAATACCACGAAGCAAAAGATGATTTTGCAGTACACGGTATCACTGCATCAGGCGTAGAAATTAATGTTCCTTCGATGATTGCGCGTAAAAACCAAATCATCAAAAACTTGACTGGTGGTATTGCTGGTTTGTTTAAAGCAAACGGCGTAACCAGCTTGTTTGGTACTGGTAAATTGTTGGCTGGCAAAAAAGTTGAAGTGACTGACTTTGAAGGCAAAGTAACTGTTTATGATTCAGAGAACGTAATTCTCGCTTCCGGTTCTAACCCAATCAATATTCCACCAGCTCCTGTTGATAACGATGTAATTGTTAACTCAACCGGCGCATTGGAATTCTCTGAAGTTCCAAAACGTTTGGGCGTAATCGGCGCGGGCGTAATTGGTTTGGAATTGGGTTCTGTTTGGAATCGTTTGGGTTCTAAAGTGACTGTGTTGGAAGCTCTCGATAGTTTCCTTGCAATCATGGATCAACAAATCGCAAAAGAAACCCAAAAAATCCTCACTAAACAAGGTTTGGATATTCGCACTAGCTCACGTGTTACTGGCTCAAAAGTAAACGGTAAAGAAGTGACTGTGACTTATTTGGACAAAGATGGCAAAGAACAACAAGAAACTTTCGATAAGTTGATCGTTTGTGTTGGTCGTCGTCCATTCACTGAAAATCTTTTGGCTGGCGACAGCGGCGTTAATTTGGATGAGCGTGGCTTCATTTTCGTTAACGAATTCTGCGCAACCAATGCTCCAGGCGTTTGGGCAATCGGCGACGTAGTTCGTGGCCCAATGCTCGCTCACAAAGGTTCTGAAGAAGGTGTGATGGTTGCTGAGCGCATTGCGGGTCAAAAATCGCAAATGAACTACGACATTATTCCTAACGTTATTTACACCCATCCAGAAGTTGCTGCAGTTGGTAAAACTGAAGAGCAAGTTAAAGCGTCTGGTGAACCATACAACGTTGGTACTTTCCCATTCGCTGCTTCTGGCCGTGCGATGGCAGCTAACGAAACTCAAGGTTTGGTAAAAATTATTGCTCACGCAGTAACTGATCGCATTCTTGGTGCTCACATTGTTGGCCCAAGCGCTGCAGATTTGGTTCAACAAGTTGCGATTGCAATGGAGTTCGGTTCAAGTGCAGAAGATTTAGGCATGATGGTGTTTGGTCACCCAACCTTGTCTGAAACTATTCACGAAGCAGCATTGGCGGTGCATGGTCATGCCATTCACATCGCCAACAAGAAGAAGCGCTAAGTAGAAAGTCACCTTAGTAAACAAGAGTCCCAGAGAGTTCTCACACCAGGCGGCGGCTGACTCATAAGGTCAGTTCGCCATCGATAACCCCAGTTGACATGTCCACTTCATAAGCATGTTCAACTTCGTCAAATGGAACAACACCATGAATTTGCACGAGTATCAGGGTAAGCAGTTGTTTGCCCAATATGGCTTGCCAGTCTCTAAAGGCATTGCTGCCGCAACCGTTGAAGAAGCTGTTGCAGCTGCAGATCAAATTGGCGGCGACATGTTCGTCGTTAAAGCTCAAGTACACGCTGGTGGCCGCGGTAAAGCGGGCGGCGTGAAGTTGGTTAAGAGCAAAGAAGACATTCGCGCATTCGCTGAAAAGTGGTTGGGCAAGAATTTGGTGACTTACCAAACTGACGAAAAAGGCCAACCAGTAAGCCGCATTTTGGTTGAAACCTGCACTGACATCGCCAAAGAATTGTACTTGGGCGCAGTAGTAGATCGCTCTTCACGTCGCATCGTGTTCATGGCTTCTACGGAAGGTGGTGTTGAGATTGAGAAAGTTGCTCACGACACCCCAGAAAAAATCCTGAAAGTTGCAGTAGATCCGTTGGTAGGCGCTCAGCCTTTCCAAGGTCGCGATTTGGCTTTCAAACTCGGATTGGAAGGCAAGCAAATCAACCAATTCGTGAACATCTTCTTAGGCTTGGCTAAGTTGTTCAAAGAGAAAGATTTGGCCTTGTTGGAAGTGAACCCATTGGTTATCACTCCAGAAGGCAACTTGCACTGTCTGGATGCTAAATTGGTTATTGATGGTAATGCTTTGTACCGTCACCCAGAATTGAAAGCTATGCAAGACCCATCACAAGAAGACCCACGTGAAGCTCACGCTGCTTCATGGGAGCTGAACTATGTAGCTTTGGGTGGCGATATCGGTTGTATGGTTAATGGCGCTGGTTTGGCGATGGGTACCATGGACATCGTTAAATTGCACGGTGGCCAACCTGCTAACTTCCTCGACGTAGGTGGTGGTGCAACTAAAGAGCGCGTTGTTGAAGCGTTCAAAATCATTTTGTCTGATGACGCTGTTAAAGCAGTATTCATCAACATCTTCGGCGGTATCGTTCGTTGCGACATGATTGCTGAAGGTGTAATTGGTGCGGTTAAAGAAGTAGGCGTGAAAGTACCTGTTGTTGTTCGTCTGCAAGGTAACAATGCTGAATTGGGTGCAAAAGTGTTGGGCGATAGCGGCCTGAACATTATTGCCGATACCGACTTGACTGGCGCTGCCAAGAAAGTTGTTGCAGCTGCTGCGAATCAATAAGGGGCGAAGAACATGAGCGTT
>JAGKXD010000100.1 GCA_021151525.1 Cellvibrionaceae bacterium
GCTCTACTATTGGCGGCGGTGGCGGCGGTTATGGTTCCTACGGGGCGTCAGCGGTTGGCAATGGCGGTTCGGCCGCTGGCGGCATGTATGTTGGCGCAGGCGTAAGTGTTTACATGTCTACTACTACTTTTAGCTCAAATTTAGGTGCTGGCGGCGGCGGCGGCGGAAGCTCGCATTATGCAAACGGCGGAAATGGAGGCAACGGCATAGGGGGAATTTACAACAAGGGCACCGTCCATTATCAGAATTCAACGCTCACTCACACCACTAACTACGGCAAAGGCGGAAGCGGCGGCTCAAACAGCCGTTATGGTAATACTGCTGGCTCAGCGGGCTCGGGCAATAATGCCGGTACTGAGTGGCTGGTAGGCGGTACCCAAGATTCCAGCTGGGCACCGGCAACAGCACCTACAGTCAGTGATGGCAATATTTCTATTTCTGGCGCGTCTGGCACGGGGGGCGCCTACAAAATTGGCGACACAATAACCGCTACTTGGAACAACACTGCGGGGGGCGACAACAACTCAGGAATAACGGGTGTTACTGCCGATTTTTCACAGTTTGGCGGCGGCTCATCGGTCACAGCGACCAACAGCAGCAATACTTGGACTGCGACTTACACCATAACCGCGGGGTCAATTGATACCACCAACCGCAACGTCAGCTTTACAGCGACCAACTCCATTGGCAGCACAACCACTGCCGATACCACCAACGCGACAGCAGATAACATTGCCCCTACAGTGACCGATGCGAAAATCAGTATCTCAGGCGCGAGCGGAACTTCAGGGGCTTACAAAATCGGCGATACAATCACCGCCACTTGGAACAACACGGCGGGTGGTGACAATAACAGCGATACCATCAGCTCAGTCACTGTGAACTTCTCACAATTCGGTGGTGGGTCTGCAGTCACAGCAACCAACAGCAGTGGTACCTGGACAGCAACTTACACTCTAGTGGCTGGCGCTATAGATACAACCAATCGCAATGTCACAGTAACCGCGACGGATAACGCAGGCAATGCCACCTCTACCAGCGATACAACAAATGCGGCTGTGGATAATATCGCCCCGTCTGTAAGCAGCATCGCCGTCAGTGGTTCACCGGCATCAACCGATACCAGTATGGCGTTTGCAGTCTCCTACAATGAAAGCGTTAGCAATATCTCTATTGATGATTTTACCCTGGTGGGGACGGGTACAGCATCCGGCTCTATAGGCAGTGTTTCTGCCTCATCAGGCTCCAGCGCCAACGTAAACATTACAGGGATTTCGGGGAACGGCACACTCAAAGTCAATTTGAACGGGTCAACCAATATTGTGGATCACGTGGGCAATGCTATTCCTGCCTACTCTAGCGGTTCAACCCATACCGTAGCCATTCCTACGGCACCCGGCGCTCCAACCATAGGCACAGCAACGGCGGGTGATGGCCAACTTTCAGTGACCTTTACTGCGCCGGGCAGCAATGGCGGCTCGCCCATTACCACTTACACAGCCACTACCAGCCCAGGTTCATTTACCGGAACCTGTGCGGGCCCAACGGCTTGTACTATTACGGTAACCGGCTTGACCAATGGTACCGCCTACACCACTACGGTTACGGCGACCAATGCGATTGGCACGGGCTCAGCGTCCGGCGCTTCCAACTCGGCCACCCCCAAAGGTGCTCAAACAATTACCTTTGCCAACCCCGGGGCAAAAAACTTTGGGACTACACCCACGCTTACGGCCACATCTACATCCGGCCTGACACCGACATTTACATCGTCTACAACGGGTGTTTGTACAATTACGAGCGGGGGAGCGCTCACCTTTGTAACAGCAGGAAGCTGTACGATTAATGCTGACCAAGCGGGCAACGGCACATGGAATGCGGCAAGCCAGGTGAGTCAAACCTTTACGGTGAACGCAGTTATTCCGAGTGCACCTACCATTGGAACTGCAACCGCTGGAACCACTCAAGCAACCGTAACCTTTTCTGCTCCTGCCAATACCGGCGGAACCAGTATTACTGGCTATACAGTGACATCCAGCCCCGGCGGGTTCACCGGTACGGGGGCGGCATCGCCTATTACGGTAACGGGCTTAACCAACGGAGTGGCTTACACCTTTACGGTCACAGCCACCAACTCTGCAGGGACTGGCTCGGCATCTACTGCCTCTAACTCTGTAACGCCAGCAGCAGCCCAAACTATTACCTTTGCCAACCCTGGAGCGAAAAATTTTGGAACGACTCCGACACTGTCGGCCACAGCAACGTCGGGCTTAACGCCTACTTTCACGTCTGCCACCACCGGTGTTTGTACGATTACAAGCGGCGGCACACTCACCTTTTTAACGACGGGCACCTGTACGATTAATGCGGATCAAGCAGGTAATTCGTCCTTTATCGCGGCTCCGCAAGTGTCTCAATCATTTACAGTTAATGCCGTAGTACCTGGAGCACCAACCGTTGGGGTAGCAACTGCAGGTGATACACAAGCCAGTGTTACCTTTACTGCACCAGCAAATACTGGCGGTGCAAGTATTAGCACCTATACGGTTACCTCCAACCCCGGCGGACAAACGGGGACTGGTGCAGCTTCACCTGTGGTGGTACCGGGCTTGACCAATGGTGTTGCCTATACCTTTACCGTCACGGCAACTAACTCGGCGGGTACAGGTTCTGCATCGGCGGCTTCCAACTCTATTACTCCGGCGGCAACCCAAACTATTACTTTCGCCCCTCCCGGCGCGCAAAACTTTGGGACTACGCCAACCTTAACAGCTACCTCAGACTCTGGGCTAACTCCGTCTTTTTCCTCGTCTACAACAGGCGTTTGTACGATCACCTCTGGCGGAGCACTGACGTTTGTGACTACGGGAAGCTGTATTATTAATGCCAACCAAGCAGGTAACTCCAGCTACTTGCCAGCAGTACAAGTTACTCGCTCGTTCAATGTGAACGCCGTTGTGCCCGGAGCACCCGGCATTGGTGTCGCGACAGCGGGTGACGCTCAAGTATCAGTTGCTTTTAGCGCGCCTGCGAACACTGGTGGAGCGAGTATTAGTGCCTACACGGTTACCTCTAACCCTGGTGGATTTACGGGTACGGGAGCGGCATCGCCTATCACTGTCTCCGGCTTAACGAACGGTACTGCCTATACCTTCACGGTAACGGCAACCAACACGGCGGGTACAGGTTCGGCATCTGCAGCGTCAAACTCCGTTACGCCCAAATTGGCACAAACCATTACCTTTGCTGCGCTCAGTGCGCAAACTCTGGGTAATAGCTTAACGGTGACTGCGTCGGCATCATCCAGCCTGACACCAACCTTCACATCTTCAACACCGAGCGTATGTACCGTAACCAGTGGCGGCACTGTAACTCTGATCAGCACGGGCACCTGTACTATCTCGGCAAATCAAGCCGGCGACAGTACATATCTTGCAGCGACAGCAGTAGCTCGCTCGTTTACGGTAAACCCTGTACCTAACCATGCACCGACAATCACTGGGTCACCATCGACCAGCGTCAATGAAGGTTCTAGCTATAGCTTTACGCCCACGGGTTTAGATCAGGATTTTGATAACCTCACTTACAGCATCAGCAACAAACCTAGTTGGGCGAGCTTCAGCAGCATCACGGGTACCCTGAGCGGTAAGCCTGCCAATGCCGATGTTGGAACCACTGCAAACATTGTGATTAGCGTAAGCGATGGCAGTACCAGCACATCACTTTCCGCATTTAGCATTACCGTTATCAACGTAAATGACCCACCAGTCATCAGCGGTGTACCTGCGGTTAACGTGAATCAAGATGCAGCCTACCAGTTCATTCCTACGGCTAGCGACCCGGACAAAGACACGCTGACATTCAGCATTACCAACAAGCCTGCGTGGGCAAGCTTCAATGCTACAACTGGCGCCCTTACAGGTACGCCAACCAAAGCAGATGTAGGCACCACCTCAGGCATTGTAATCAGCGTTAGCGATGGCGCATTGAGCGCGAGCCTGCCGGCGTTCGCTATTGAAGTGATTTCAACTGTTGATCCGTTAATCCCAGTTGTAAAAGCACCGTCTGACCTTGAGATTGATGCCGTAGCGCTCTTTACACCCGTCACTTTGAAGCAGCTTTTAAACATGAGTAGTACGGCCACTCAGGATGACATTAACCTCACCCTAAAAGCCTTAGCGAGCGATGGCGTTACCGGCAAAGACTGCTGCACCACCAACCCAGAAGGCTTAACCGCAGACAACACCCTACTTTTGGCTCCCGGTCGGCATGAGATCAAGTGGACGGCGACTAACGCGAAAGGAATAAGCGGCACAGCCACACAAATCGTAAATGTTCGCCCGCTGGTTTCGCTGAGCAAATCGCAAATTGCCTTGCGCGGCAGCACAGTGGAATTCCGCGTGATATTGAACGGCCCATCGCCAAAATATCCGCTGACAATTCCTTATGTTGTGGATTCATCTTCCAGCGCGACTTCAGCAGAACACAACCTCAGCAACGGCAGCGCCACCTTCACCGAAGGCCAGCTTGAGGCGGTTATTCCTGTGACTCTCAAAGCCGTTACTGGTTTGAGCGATAGCCAACTGGTTATTGCACTTGGCAGCGGTATTAATGCGGGCGCAGCAAATCGTCATACCATTGATATTCGCCAAGGCAACGTACCGCCCACAGTGAGCTTAGATATACGCCAAGGCGGATTAAGCACGAGTTCAATCACGCCGTCTGGCGGCCCTGTGACGGTTACGGCGAACGTGATTGACCCTAATAAAGGCGATACTCACACCTTTGACTGGTCTGCAACCAGCGGTTTGAGCGATACCGATGGCAACCCAGTGGATGCAAGCAGAACCTTCAACCCAAGCGGCCTGACTGGCAGTTATCAAGTTGCGGTTACTGTCACCGACTCTGCTGGTGCGAGCGTGCAAGCGCAGGCCTATTTCAAAGTTGTGGCCAGCTTGCCGAACCTCAGCCCAAATGTTGATACCGACCATGACGGATTTGCCGATAGCCTAGAAGGGACAGGCGATAGCGATGACAATGGCATTCCAGATTATTTGGACAACATGCCCTCCTCCAACATTTTGCCGCAAACCATAGCGGTAACGAACGCGTATTTGATCGAATGCGATCCCGGTGTTCGTTGCGGGCTTGGATTATTCGCGCTTGCAGGTAGTTCAGGTGGCGTACAAGTGCTGAACAACGAAGTCGGTCAGTTAAACAACCTCAAAACTGATCCAGCCTTTACACCGGTTGGTGGAATCTTTGATTTTGCTATTCGAGACCTACGAACACCCGGTCAAAGCGTGCGCGTTGTTATTCCACAACAAGCCGCTATTCCAGCCAACGCGGTTTACCGCAAATACCACAAAGGCCAATGGATGAATTTTGTGGTCAACGCCAACAACGCCATACACTCGGCAGCAGGCAATCCCGGTTATTGCCCACCACCGGGCGATGCTCAATGGAAAGCGGGGCTAAAAGCCGGAGACTTCTGTGTGCAATTAACCATCGAAGATGGCGGCGCCAACGATGACGATGGCATTGTGAACTCCGCCGTAGTTGACCCCGGCGCGGTTAGCGTTGCACAGCCGGTAGTTCCACCCGTGGAGCCGCCCAGTATTGAAGTCAAAGCAAAACGAGGTGGCGCTATGGATATGGGATGGCTTTTGTTATTGAGTGGATTCTTATTGATTCAACGCGTAAAACCCAAATCCTTGGCGCTCATTGCGTTGGTGTTGGCTTCGGCCAGCACTAACGCAGATTCCACAACCTATGTGCGTGTAGATGCCTACCAAGCCAAGCTCGACCAAAGCAAAAGCGATTTTACGCAAGGGCTCGCCAATTACAGTTTTACTCTTAACAGCTACGACACCAGTAGCAGTGGCTTTCAAGCTGCGCTGGGGTATCAATGGAATGCGCTGACGTATACCGAGCTGGGTTATTTACACCTTGGTGCGACAGAAGTGAATTTAACGCTTAGCGGCAAAACTGATCTGAATGCGTTTGCTACAGATTTTTCAAAGCAATACCCGCGTACAGGTTCAGGAGTTACCTTGGTACAAGGCGTTAGCTTAGCGCTAAATTCAAGTTGGAAAGTGTCTGGCGAAGCCGGATTGTTTGGTTGGCAAGACCGAGCAAAACTCAATGTCAGCACAATAAACTTTAAGAGCGAGAACGGTATAGATCTGCTTTTGGGAGCACGTGTAGATTATCAACTAAATGACGAATGGAGCTTAGGCTTAAGCCTGCGCCGTGTAACCATTGATGACCAACATGTTGATCTAACTGGCTTATCTGCCGCGTGGCGATTTTAATCAAACGCATTTAACCAACTCCATTTAAACAAACAAAAAAATCACTCACTCTGAGTGATTTTTTTTGCCTGCAATTTTTGCTCAAGCAGCAAAAGTATTTTTGGATGATGCATTATCCACCCGCCTAAAAAACCAATCACACTACCGAGTGCAATATCACCTAAACGCGTAATCACCAAAGATTCATGCAATACACGCGATGACGAACCCTCGGCCAGCAACATCGTCAGCGGTGTAATAAAAACTACCGCCAAACCATAGTGATGTACTACTAAAACTTCCACAATAAAAAATAAAACGATCACTGCAAGCGCGAATGACCAACCGTGTAATGATTGCGAAAAAATACACCACGCCAACCCCATTCCCAACACAGTACCCGCGACGCGATGAATTTTTCGTTGCCACACAGAAGTAAAACTCGCCCCCTGCATAATCGCAGCACAGGAAATAGGAACCCAATAAGGTTTATGCAAGCCAATCATTTCTGCAATTAAATAGGAACAGCCAACAAACAAACCCATAACCGCTGACTGCAATATTAAACGCACAATATTTTTTTCAAGGCTCTCAACAGAGTTTGGCGCTGGCAAACTCACACAGAGACTATAAATAAATGCAATTAAGCAGGACACCATACACCCCAAAGCGACCAACCCAACTCGCTCAGGAACCAACTCAATATTAAATGGCAAGGTGCAGCCTAGCGCAGTCAAAAATACAAAAAAGAAATTCGCCGGCGCCGGAATAGAGTAATAACGACAAATAAAATCCACCAACATAGTTGCGCCAACCAAAACCAAAGCCGCAACGTAAATATTAAAGCCAGTCACCAAGCCCAAGGTAAAACAAGCCACAATTCCAAACGAACACACAGCCAGCGTCACCATACGGTGAGGAATGCTCGTGCGTGGAATATAGAGAATCACCATGGTGCCAACGCAGGCGAGCATGGCATTTGCCATCTGCTCAAAATAAACGCCCAAGAGCGCGGGAATGGCCATACCTATAGTGGCCACTAAGGCTACATGCCAAGGGCGGCTCGGCTTATTTAATACAAAGAGCGATTTAATATTTTGTAGCATTTCGTACACCCAGCTTATTGCCCCTAAGAAACTTAAGCGACACAACGACTTTGCTGCGCAGAATTAACATCAAGATCACAAGGTATTTGAACATGATTCGATTATAATGCGCCCTTTTAGAGTGGGCTGCTCACCAACGATAAAGCGCTGGCAAACCAACGCGTGTCCAGTAGGCGCAATATAATATAAATAGTAGTACGGAGAATGCAGATAATGATCTTATCTAAGCAACTGGGATACACCCTTTGCAACAAAAACAAATCCTTTCGAAAAAAAATCACACAAACCAGCTTATTATCCATTCTTCTTGGCGCATGCTTGGTCTCAACTCAAGTATTGGCCGCACCGAGTATCACTCCAACATCTGGCGCAGAAACATCACAGCCCGGCTTGTTCGATGCCATAAGCTCGCGCGCACAATTACTCGCCAAACAAAACTACAAACCTGTTGTTGCCAACATTCCCGAAGCCTTGGCCAAAATGGATTACGACCAATATCGCTCCATTCGCTTTCGCCCCGAAGCGTCTCTATGGCGTAATGAAGCACAATTTGAAGTGCAATTATTTCATGCAGGCTATATTTCCAAAGAACCAAAAATATTGCACATGGCCACCAACAATGGCGATTCTGTTCTGCAATTCAAACAAGAGTTTTTTAACTACGAAGGCAGCGCTGCAAAGCTGGCAGGTATTGCGCCAAAAGATATTGGCTTTGCTGCATTCCGCTTGCACTACCCAATCAACAGAAGCGATTACAAAGATGAATTTTTTGCCTTTGGCGGCGCAAGCTATTTCCGCGTAATTGGCCCCGGCCAAGCTTATGGAATTTCTGCACGCGGTTTGGCTATTGATACCGCGGAATCCACTGGCGAAGAGTTTCCCAGCTTTCGCGAATTCTGGTTATTAAAACCAACACCCGCCGAAAATCACGTTGTTATTTACGCGTTGTTAGATAGCCCATCCGCAGCAGGTGCCTACCGCTTCGACATGTACCCCGGCGCCAAAAATCAGGTAAAAATTACTGCGCGAGTATATGCACGCAAAGACATAAAAAAATTAGGCGTGGCACCATTAACCAGCATGCATTTATACGGCGAGAATAGTGTTAGAAATAAATTCGATGACTTCCGCCCTGAAGTGCATGACTCCGATGGTTTGTTAATGCAAACATCCTCAGGCGAATGGATTTGGCGCCCACTTACCAATCATCGCGCACTGCATGTTTCATCACTTACCGACAACAACCCACAAGGTTTCGGAATGATGCAACGCGATCGCAATTTCGATAATTATTTAGACACAGAAGCCAAATATGAAAAGCGCCCAAGTGTGTGGATAAAACCAGACGTACCCTGGGGCAAAGGCCGCGTTGAACTCGTAGAAATTCCCTCAGAGAGCGAAGCCAACGACAACATGGTTGCCTACTGGGTACCGGAACAATCCATGAGTGCAGGTAGCGCTAAAGAATTTAAATACACACTATTTACTTACGATGCCGATGTACCCGAAGAAACTCTCGCAAAAGTGTTGCGCACCACCACCGGCTGGGGCGCAGTTGCTGCGCAAGCAAACCCACCACCAAAAAGCAAACGTCAATTCGCCGTTGATTTCCAAGGCGGTGAATTAGAAAAATTACCCGCTGGCACTATGGTGCAAGCCGACATTATGAAAAACTCCGGCAAGTTAAGCGATTTACAAGTCAGCAAATTACCCAACGGAAAATCTTACCGCGTCTCCTTCAAAATTGAACCTGAAGGCAACAACGTGGTGGATATGCGTTTATTTCTTAAAACAGGTGATAAACGTTTAAGTGAGGTGTGGAGTTATCCTTGGTATCCGGATAATACGCCGAATTAATTATAATTAGATAAAAGCAAGGTAAATGTATCACCAGGCTTTGGCCTTGCTATTTTGTATAAATACACCAAAAGGGAAAAACTGATGAAACGAGCTTTTCAACGCATTGTCATACTGGTTACGCTTTCTATGTGTTTGCAAGCGACTCAAGCCGCTGAAAACATAGATAACAATATAATCACTTTGCTTCGCAATAAAAACTTCAGCAAACTGGAGACTGAGTTAAATACCTTTCAAGAGAATTACTTAGCAGACGTCAAAAACGAGCACAATTTAAACACCGCCTTCAATGCTTTTTATAGAGCAAACCCATCCTACGAAAGTATTTATAATGAATGGATAAAAAAATTCCCAAACTCTGCAAATGCATTTTTAGCCAGAGGAATTTATTTCACAGCAATGGGAGGATCATCGCGAGGAACTAAATACAGAAGTGATACATCAAAGAGCCAAATCGATGGAATGAAGATTTTTTACACCAAAGCTTTTAATGACTTAGAAAAAGCAAAAGAACTCAATTCAAAATTATTGCCAATATATGTATATGAAATGACGTTACAAATTGTCGATGGAAATAAGGCAAATGTACTTGCGTTAAAAAATTCAGCACTAAAAACACACCCCTATAGCTTTTCTATACGTTCAGCTTATCTTTGGTCTCTACAGCCTCGATGGGGAGGATCTATGGAAAAAATAGAAAATGAAATAACAACAATAAAACCACTTTACGGAAAAAATCCTTTACTAAAAACACTAGATGACTACACCTCTGCAGAACTGGGGGAGCAGGCACTGCTAGCCCAAAAATATCAATCTGCGGTAGAGCTTTTTACAAAAGCATTACGTAACGGAGAAAACACATGGTATTACTCACAAAGGGGAGAAGCATACTCCAACCTCAAAATGAGAGATGAGGCGTTACAAGATTTAGAGAAATCTTTAAGCCTAGACCCAAACCAACCACATACTTTATCAATTGCCGCATTCAATTATGCAAATCAATTTAACCTGCTTAAAGCTATAGAATATTTGGATCGATCTTTAGATGCAGAACCTAATGATGAATGGAACGTACACATGAGGGGAGCCTATAACTTGAATGCCGGTCGTTACAAAGAAGCTTTAAGTGATTTTACTAAAGCAATTGAGCTCAACCCTTCATCTAAAGAATACATCCAGCACAGAGACTTAGCATTGCAAGCAGTTCAAAGCACTCAGCCACATTAATAAAAAAAGGCGAATCACCTTGCGGTGATTCGCCTTTTTATTTTCACCAACAACTTAAATTATTTCTTGGCTTCAATTACCACATTGCCATTTACACCAGCTGGTTTATCTCCATCGCCTTCAACAAGAATATTGAGCTGGCGGTTGCCCTCGCCTGCTGACAATACCAAATTTAATTCGGCTGGAGCGAATGAATCTTTTTTGCCGATCATTACGCCATTTAACCAAACTTCAGCTTTACCAGTAATGCCATAAATGTGAATGCGGCCGGTTCCATTAGCAAGATTTTTACGCGGGGTAAAATTCGTGCGGTACAAACGGTATTTGCCATCTTTAACTTCTGCGGGAACATTCAACATGGGTGGTTGGCCCCAGCCCCAAGTGTTCATGTCGTTATCGGCCAGCACTTGCGTTGGATTTACACGTTCTGCGCTTGCGGGCGACACTCGCCAATTGGTGAGATATGTTTCAGGTGCAATAGATTCCGCAACGAATGGAACTGGTGCAACAGATTTAACCGGAATGCTGATGGTTGCTGTTTTTAAGCCCGCTGCACTTGCACTCACTTTTAAATCGCCTTTGCTCTCAAAATTACTTTGCACAATTAATTGCGCAAGGCCGTTAAAGAGTTTACGCGTTTTGCCTTTTTCATCTTCGTGCGAATTAGGGTCGCCATTGCCGTGACCGATGGATTTTCCTGCTCCACTAACTTCAAAGGTGACTTGCGAATTGTCGATAGGAACAGCGCGGCCTTTTGCATCTAATGCGCGAACGGTAATTGGCATTGCATCGCGGCCATTGCCAACTAAACCTTTGCGATCTGGAATTAATTCCAAGGCAACAGCTTTGCCAGTTGTTTCTACAATTGCACGCGCAACTTCTTTATCGCCATTAAAACCTACGGCTTCGAGTTTGCCGGGTTCGTAGGTAACTTGGAAATAATTCATGCGATAGTTATCCACTTTTTGTTCGCCAAGTTCGCGGCCATTTAACAAAAGTTTTACGCGTTCAACATTCGCCATCACCATCACGCGAATTTCTTTGCCCTCCTTACCAGCGCAATTCCAATGGGGCGCAACATAAACTAGCGGACGATCTTTTATCCATTGCACTTGATGCATGTAGTAAGCGTCTTTTGGAAAACCATTGAGATCCATGATGCCGAATACGGAACTAACCGACGGCCATTCGTTAGGTGTTGGCTCGCCGCGATAATCAAAACCTGTCCACACAAAGCCACCGGCAACGTAATTGCGTTTATCAATTGCTTCCCATGCATCGCGATGACTGTTGCCCCAGAGTGCGAAATCATCGTCGTAACTCGCAATTACGTTTTTGCTTTTATCGGTAGTGTATTCACCGCGCGTCATAAAAGCAGAGGTGTCTTCCGAGCTGGTGAACGGCATATCAGGGCGCGCTTTGTGGAAGCGGTCGTAATCGGGCACTTGGTAATTTGCACCAACCACATCAACGGCGTGTGACACATTAAGCTCCGTTAAAAAACCGCCGTTCATGGCGGCAGTAACAGGGCGGGTTTCATCTAAAGCTTTCACAGCAACGGACATACGGCGAACCATTTCATAACCCACTTCGGTTGCTTGCACCGGCTCCTCATTGAACACCGACCACAAAATCACGCCGGGGTGATGACGATCGCGACGAACCATCCATTCAAGTTGCTTCATGTAATCCGTCGATGGATTGAAATTGCGGTTTTCATCCATTACCAAAAAGCCCATGCGATCCACCAAATCCAAGACTTCGGATGCAGGCGCATTGTGCGAGAAGCGAATGGCATTAACACCCAGCTCTTTCAAGCGGCGCAAGCGGTACTCCCAAATTGAATCTGGCAGCGCGACACCAACACCAGCATGGTCTTGATGCATGCAAATGCCTTTGAGCTTTACGTGTTTGTCGTTGAGGAAGAAACCTTCGTTGGCATCGAAACGAATAGTGCGGAAGCCTGTTTTGAGGGAGGACTCATCCACCTTTTTACCGCTCACGGTCACTTGCGTAGTGACACGATAAAGGTTGGTTTGCTCAATTGACCAAAGCGCAGGACTCTCAATTGCAACAGGCACCTTGGCAATTGTTGGAGTAAAGATAGGTACTTTAATCGACTGAGTTTGTTTGGCGACTTGTTTGCCAGCAGGGTCAAACACGCTGACTTCAACTGTCGCTTCGGCAGCTTGCTTACCGCTGTTATCGAGAGTTACTTCAACTGGAATTTCCCAATTGTTTTGTGCACCTGCAACCTGACGCGGTGTTGCGTGTACGCCATCAGTCACTACATGCACGGGATTGGTTTTAACCAGCCACGCGTGGCGATACATGCCCGCGCCTTCATACCACCAGCCCTCCATGGGGTTGGCGTCTGCGCGAATTGCGATGGTGTTCATGGCATCGCCATAGCGCAGGTAAGGAGTGATATCGATGTAATTAGAGTTGTAGCCAGACCAGTTGCGACTGACCACATTGCCGTTCACCCACACGGTGGAATGAGTGGCTATGGCATCAAACTGTAATTCAAAATTGCGGCCACGCTCGCTTTCATCGACACGCAAGTAGCGGCGATACCAAGAGGCACCGCGTGGGCGATAGCCTTGGGAAATATTGGCATTCGGATCAAAGGGGCCTTCTACCGCCCAATCGTGCGGCAAGTTGAGCGTGCGCCAATCGGAATCATCGAATTCCGTACCGGCCGCGCCCCACGCATTGCCAGCTTTGGCGTTGGCGTAAGACCAGCCGTGTCCCTTGATTTCCGGCATGGGGATATCGCCAAGGTGAAACAGCCAACCGCGATCCAGCGATAGGTGCTCGCGCGACTGCTCAGCCTGCACCAGCCCCGCCGTTAAAATAAGAAAACCTGCTCCTGTAGCCTTGAACAAGGTTGATATGGGTTGATTGAAAAATGGAGTTCTCATGGGTTTGCATACCTCATTATTGTGATTTGTCCTCTTGAATGATAAATCATACAAAACAAATGTGCCGCGTTTTTAACACGCTTTAACCTTAGGTGTGAGCCAACTCTTGTACTGAATCTACAAGCTGGTTAGGCTGCTGCCACCTTAATACTCGGTTTACGGATTTTTATGCGTCCATCATCCCCCACTCTTTCTTACCTTATTTGGCCTTTGATTTTTCTTGGGCAATTACTAGCGACCAGTTTGCTGGCCTGGCATTTACTCGCCCAAATCAATTTCGCCTACCCCATGGGTTACAAACTCTTGGATTTGGATAAACACATTGCCGAATTCGCGCCGCGCAACCGTTACATTCATGGGTTTCAATTTACCCAAGCCAAAGATCATTGGGATTTATTCGCGCAAATAACGCATTCGGTACAAAACAATGGCGAAGGTTTAGAAGAAATAAGTTTTACGCTTCCAAATAATACTAAATTGCCCTTAATGCACTCTGCAGAAATTACGCACTTGCAGGATGTTAGTCATTTGATCAACAAGTTTTATGTGGCAGGAACTTTGGGGGCATTGATCTGGGGATTTTTTTTATTGATTGCTTATCGCCAAAAAATTGCGTTCCCATCTCCGCGCAATATTGTGTTGGGGTTTTGTGGTGCTTTGTTTGTCATATCTACGATTATTTTAAGTGTGGGGGCAACCACTGTTTTTTATTGGTTTCACACCAAGGTATTTCCTGAAGGCCACCAATGGTTTTTTTATTATGAAGATTCGTTGATGACAACCTTGATGAAGGCACCAGATATTTTTGCGTTTATTGCTTCGTTGTTATTAATTGCGCTGATTGCTATTTGGGGGTTGACGACATTTGGGATGGCGAAGCTGTTGAAAAATAATGCCGTTCAAGTGGAAATTAAAATAGAAGATAAAAAAAATACGCGCAAGAAGACCAGAAAGAAGAGTTAATATTTTTATCAAACATGAGCTTTTGCTTTTCAGCCTTTTAGTCCCCCTACAAGCTCCCCGAGCATTGGAAGAAAATTGGTGTAAAACAAACAGGACGTTTGTTTTAGTGACGATGCGACATGGATGTCGCACCGGAACGACGGCAATTTTCTGAAACGCGCAGGAAACAGGAG
>JAGKXD010000022.1 GCA_021151525.1 Cellvibrionaceae bacterium
TTTTTATCCATTATTCGTGCGTTTTTAAAATGCTGGATCCCCGCTGCGCGAGGATGACAGTGAATATAAATATAGTTAATAGGGAGTCGTCATCCTCGCGACTCGCCAGAGCGGCGTAGCACAAGCGGGGATCCAGCTCTTGATTTAAAAAAGTGGGTGGGTGAATGCTAATCAAAAATAAAATTGTAATAGGTGCACTCTGCGCAGGACTTTTCCTTGCAGCTTGCGCTGAAAAAGAAATGAAAAAAACTGAGCCGGTAGCCGTTGCTCCGGCTGCAGTGGTTGATGAAGCTCCGAGCTTCACTAACCCGATAATTCCCAACGGTGCAGACCCTTGGTTGCAGTTTTATAAAGGCAATTATTATTTAACCACCACCACGTGGACTTCGCAGTTGGTAATGCGCAAATCACCAACGCTTGCGGGTTTAGCGAACGCAACCCCCATCAATATTTGGTCTGAAAGTGAAGCAGATCGCTGCTGTAATTTTTGGGCGTTTGAGTTTCATCGACTGATGTCGCCCCAAGGTTATCGTTGGTATGTGATGTACACCTCTGGCACTAAAGATAATTTTGATGGTCAGCATTTAAGTGTCATTGAAAGTGATGGTGATGATCCTATGGGGCCTTACACCTATAAAGGTTCACCCATGCCAAAATCGTGGAATATCGATGGCACCTATTTAACGCTGAACAACCAACTTTATTTGCTCTGGTCTGAATGGCAGAAAGATGAGCAATTACTTTGGATTGCAAAAATGTCTAATCCTTGGACGATTGTGGGGGAGCGCACCATTATTTCGCGCCCCACATATGAATGGGAAAAATCGGGCATGAAAGTAAATGAAGGGCCAGAAGTTTTACAGAAAGATGGAAAAACCTTTATCGTTTTCTCAGCGAGTTTTTGCAACACGCCGGATTACAAATTAGGTGTACTTGAATTGACGGGTACTGATCCTATCAACCCCAGTTCATGGAATAAAATCGACAAGCCTTTTTTTGAAAAAGCCAATGGTGTATTTGGTCCTGGTCATAACGGCTTTTTTAAATCGCCCGATGAAAAAGAAGATTGGTTGGTCTACCACGGTAATTCATCAGCAGAGCAGGGTTGCGGTCAAACTCGCGCACTGCGTGCTCAAAAATTTGAGTGGATTACCAACGGAAATAAATTATTGCCGAATTTTGGTAAACCCGTTGCGTCTGGTGAAAAGGTAAAATCACCATCAGGCGAAAACGGCCCATTGGTTGCACAAGTACAAGGCACTACAGTGCAATTGGTTAACAAAGCAAACCAATTGTGTCTAAGTAGCGTTTTAGAAAATGGTCAAACCAGAGTTGTGCAGGCTGCTTGTGATGCTGCCAATGCGCAATGGGTGCTCGACTACACGAGCGATGGTCAATATCGTTTGGTAAATGGGCAGGGGTTATTTTTGTCGCAACAAAATGCCGGCGAATATTCTGTTGCACCTTGGCAAAATCTGGCACAACAGCAATGGAAGATTTCAACGCTGGAATCTCCACCAGAAGCTCCAACGGCGTGGGTCAGTATTAACAATCAATCCAACGCTAAAAATTTTGCTGCACAGAATTGCAGTACAGCAAATGCACAAGATTGTACGGCTTGGCGAATTCAGCCGGTGGGTGAGCTTGCGATATCCAGCATCCAAAGCGGCAAGGTAGTTACTATTGCGAGCGATAAAACCACATCTAAAAAATCATCGCCAAAAATTGAATTGAACGAGTGGAGCAAACAAGCCGTACAGCGTTGGCAGTTTGTGCATACCGACAATGGTTTCTATTCGATTACAAACGACGCTAAACAATGTGTCAGTGTGGCGAATAAATCCATAGTGCCCGGTATGGTTTTGGTGGCAGGCGAGTGCGGTGATAAATCTTCGCAATGGTCAGTGGAGTTCTTGGCGAATGGAGTGCAGAAAATCAGTAATCGTCAGTCAGGGTTGGTTATGGATGTTGCTAGTTGTGGTGTCGCGAATCACACGCCTTTAGCGCAAGCGCCGTTTTTAAATACCATTTGCCAGCAGTTTAGGTTATTGCCGGTACATTAATACCACGACTCTTAGGTTGAAAATGCTCCCATCAGCAAGCGTATCTGACCAATAATTCGTTTTGGTTGAATTGAAAAGCCCGCATTGTTTTCGCAATGCGGGCTTTTCTTTTTTGCTCTCAGGCGAGCGTATTTTGTGGTTTCCCAAAGATTTTTCGGCCAAATTGACAGCGCTGTTTGACAGCGCTGTCAATTGTCGTTAAAGTAGGTGCCACGAGTAGATAAGGCGGGCTGAATTATCAGTTTGCCTTCATGGTGACAGTCTCTCACCGTCGATGTCTGGTTGATGCATCGACGTCTCCCTCTTGCCCCTCACATTGTGAAGGGCTTTTTTTTGCCTGCGGCTTATAGTCTTGTACAAAAATCCCGCTTTTGAGTTTTCTGACCCTAGGTTATTTGTAACTTAGCTGGCATAATCACGACCCCCGATTTTTGGGCAAGCGCTGCATTTATATGCGTGACGTTACGCCCAGCCTAAGTGCGTCTAGGTCTTTGCAGATGCACACTTATCGATATCAGAGGATTAACATGCAACCACAGGTAAAGCCCAAAAACCCAAACTTCTCTTCTGGCCCTTGCAGCAAGCGCCCAGGCTACAGTTTGGATCAACTGGATGTTTCTACTCTTGGCCGCTCACACCGTTCCGCTATTGGTAAAGCCGCATTGCAACGCGCGTGTGAAGACACTGCTGAATTGCTCGGTTTGCCAGCCGGTTACCGTGTAGGTGTAGTGCCAGGTTCAGACACAGGCGCAGTGGAAATGGCTATGTGGTCGCTGTTAGGTGCTCGCGGTGTGGACATCCTACAGTGGGAATCTTTCGGTAACGGCTGGCTGAGCGATGCCACCAAAGAGTTGAAGCTGACTGTAAACGCCCACAATGGTGAGTACGGTTTGTTGCCAGATTTGACCAAAGTGAATTTTGATAACGATGTTATCTTCACTTGGAACGGTACCACCTCAGGCGTAAAAGTACCTAACGGTGACTGGATTCCAGCTGACCGTAAAGGCTTGACCATTTGCGATGCAACCTCTGCTGTGTTCGCTATGGAAATGCCATGGGAAAAATTAGACGTAATCACTTTCAGCTGGCAAAAAGTGCTTGGCGGTGAAGGTGCTCACGGTATGTTGATCCTGAGCCCACGCGCTGTTGAGCGTTTGGAAACTTACAAACCATCTTGGCCAATGCCAAAACTGTTCCGCATGACCAGCGGTGGTAAAGTGACTGAAGGTTTGTTTAAAGGCGAAACCATCAACACGCCATCTATGCTGGCTGTTGCCGATTATTTGGATGCATTGGATTGGGTGCGCTCAATTGGCGGCGTAAAAGAAACCATCGCCCGTTCAAATGCAAACCTTGCTGTACTCGAAAAATTTGTTGCCGCGAACGATTGGATCAGCTTCTTGCCACAAGTGCCAGAAACTCGTTCGAACACATCCGTGTGCTTCGTGTTGAAAGCAACTGAAGATCAAGTAAAAGCCATGATCAAATTGTTGGATAAACAAGGCGTTGCTTACGACATTGGCGCTTACCGCGATGCTCCAGCTGGCTTGCGTATTTGGTGTGGTGCAACGGTTGAAGCTGCAGATCTTGAAGCCTTGTTGCCTTGGTTGACGTGGGCCTATCAAGAAGCCACTAAAGGTTAATTTCAAAATAAATCTTTAAGGGCTGTGTTTTTACACGGCCCTTTTTCATTCTGTTAGTTAAAAAGGGAGTCGTCATCCTCGTGCAGCGGGGATGACGACGAATAAATAAATCAAGTTCTCTGCAGTTAGAAGAATTGAGTTTATTGAAGCAAGTTGACTCTTTCGATGCATCGAAGAAGGAAAAAATTATGTTTAAAATAAAAACCTACAACACTATTTCCATCAAAGGCTTGAGCCGTTTTGGTCGCGATAAGTATGAAGTGGCGAGTGATATTGGCACTCCAGACGCATACATTCTCCGCAGCCACAAATTGCAAGGCGAAGCCTTACCTGCAAGCGTAAAAGCTGTTGCGCGCGCTGGTGCTGGCACTAACAACGTTCCTGTTGCGGAATACACCAAGTTGGGCGTTGTAGTGTTCAACTCACCAGGTGCCAACGCCAACGCCGTAAAAGAATTAGTGCTTACTGGTATGCTGCTTGGTTCGCGTGGAATTTTACCGGGCATGGCTTATGTGAATGGTTTGACGCACATGACTGATGCGGACGAGATGTCGAAATTGTTGGAAAAAGAAAAATCCAACTTCGCCGGTTTCGAGTTGCAAGGTAAAACCTTGGGTATCGTTGGTTTGGGCGCAATCGGTTCTATGATTGCAGACGCTGCGTTGGCATTGGGTATGAGCGTTGTGGGTTTTGACCCAGCATTGTCAGTTGATGCTGCATGGCGTTTACCAAATCAGGTTTCCAAAATGGAAAACTTGCAATCATTGTTGGCGCGTGCGGATTACGTGACTTTGCACGTTCCTGCAATCGATGCAACCAAACATATGATCAATGCTGACACTTTAAAGGTTATGAAAAAAGGTTCAGTGCTTTTGAACTTTGCACGTGAAGCCATTGTTGATGCCCACGCAGTGGTTGAAAGTTTGGATGCAGGCCACTTGGGTAAATACATTTGTGATTTCCCTGAGCCAATTCTGCTTAACCGTTCTGACGTTTACGCCATGCCACACATTGGCGCGAGCACCGAAGAAGCAGAAGAAAACTGCGCAATTATGGCTGCTGATCAGTTGATGGATTATCTCGAAAACGGCAATATCAAAAACTCAGTAAACTTCCCAGCAGTGGCGTTGGATCGCGGAGCAAGTACCGGTGCGCGGATTACCTTCTCTAACGAAAACGTATCTGGCGTTTTGGGTCACGTATTATCGGTGTTGGCAGATAACAAAGTGAATGTTATTGATATGGTCAACAAAAGCCGTGGCGATGTGGCTTACAATATTATCGATGTACAGCAAGCACCATCTGCTGCAGTTGTTGAAGCTATTACCAAAGTTGAACATGTAATCGCTGTTCGTGTTATTTAATAAATTTATATTCTGGAAGCAAATCGGTTTTACGATTTATATTTAATTGGGAGTCGTCATCCTCGCGCAGCGGGGATCCAGCTTTTGACGTATTTTTAACAGCTGGATCCCCGCTGCGCGAGGATGACGACAACTAACTATCTATAACTATTGCAGTATTGATTAGTAAGCTCCAGGTTTATCCATCCCCCTTGCACAAACTCCTCCTACGCAAATCGCTCTGCCTATGTGATACTCCCAAGAAATCAACTCAGTTTGCCAGCTGCCTATGTACAAACTCGTTTTCTTCGTTCCCGAATCCCATCTCGAACTGGTCAAAGCTGCGGTATTTGCGGCAGGCGCGGGTGCTATTGGCAATTACGATCAATGTTGTTGGCAGGTAAAAGGCGTAGGGCAATTTCGTCCGCTTGCGGGTAGCAATCCTTTTATTGGGCAAGCTCGTCAACTTGAGCAGGTTGATGAGTATCGCGTTGAAATGGTCTGCGCTGATTCGCTAATTCAATCTGCTGTAGCTGCACTGCGAGCAGCTCATCCTTATGAGCAGCCTGCAATTGATGTGTGGAAATTGGCGGAGCTTTCATTGTGAACCGCGAATTTTGGGATGCACTTAAATGCGCGCTAAAACCTCAGGGTGATATTCAATCCTTCGCAGGTGCTTTTCCTAAGCAAGCGGCGGTGATGGTGTTAATCACGGAAGAAATTTCACCTGAAATTATTTTTACCTTGCGCGCAAAACATCTCAATCAGCACGCTGGTGAGGTGTGTTTTCCTGGCGGTAAGTGGGAACTTCAAGATGATTCATTACTCATAACTGCGTTGCGCGAAACTCATGAAGAAATTGGTTTGGCGCCTTCATTGGTCGATGTGCTTGGCGCTCTGCCTGCGCGAGCGACAAAGTCGGGTGCAATGGTGCAACCTTTTGTTGGAAAAATTCCGGCGGGTTGTCGCTTCAACTTAAATCATCATGAGTTAGACGAGTTGTTTTCGGTGCCAATTGCAGCGTTTCAACGTGGTTTGCAAGTGAGAACAGATGTATTTGAGCGCAATGGAAAAACGTTTCGACTCCCCGCGTACGTATATGAAAGCTATGAAATATGGGGTTTTACTGCAGGCGTTACTGCTGAATTGTTGAAGCTAATACAAACTTTATCGCTAAATAGTGCATAGACTTCGCTATGCTAGAAAACCCTATTTGACTTAATACAAACGTCTGCCAATATGACAGCACGCCTTCAATAAAAATGATAGCTCGCGCATTCACGTCAAAAAATATCAGCTTTATAAATACAACAACCTTGACTGAGCCTTAAGCGAGAAATGGCCTATGATGGCATCAACCCATATCCCTATAAGGTAATTACGGATGAAAAAAATCAAACTCCCTTTGCGCGACATTGAGTTCGCCTTATTTGAGTTATTGCATTACGAAGAGCACTACGCTGAGTACTGCCCGAGTCTAGATCGCAATCTCACCAAGGCGCTATTAACTGAAAGCGCACGTTTTTGCGAAGATATATTGGCTCCTTTATCTGCATCCGGCGATACGGAAGGCTGTCGCTTGGTGGACGGTAAAGTTATTACTCCTTCTGGGTTCAAATCTGCGTATAAACAATATTGCGATGCCGGTTGGCCATCGCTGGCGCGTTCAGCTGAGTTCGGTGGGCAGGGGTTGCCGCAATCGCTGGGGATTGTGGTGAATGAATTATCGGCCACGGCAAATTATGCGTGGACCATGTACCCCGGATTATCGCAAGGTGCTATGCACACCATTGAATCCCACGGCTCTGACTTTCAAAAGCAAACCTATCTCCCTGCATTAATCTCCGGCGAATGGACTGGTACCATGTGCTTGACCGAAGCGCATTGCGGTACGGATTTGGGATTATTAAAAACCAAAGCAACCCCTGTGGGTGATGATCGCTATGCCTTAAGCGGCACCAAGATTTTTATTTCATCCGGCGATCACGATCTGGCCGAGAATATTGTGCATATAGTTCTTGCGCGCCTACCGGACGCGCCCGCGGGCACCAAGGGTTTGTCTCTTTTTATTGTTCCCAAAATCAGCGTCAACCCAGATGGCTCCCTCGGTGAACCTAACGGCGTGAGCTGCGGCTCTCTTGAACATAAAATGGGAATTCATGCGAATGCCACATGTGTGCTGAATTTTGATGGTGCTATAGGCACTTTGTTGGGTGAGGCCAATAAAGGGCTGCATCTAATGTTTACCTTTATGAATCTGGCTCGTTTAGGGGCGGCCTTGCAGGGGCTTGCGCACGCAGAGGCAGGATTTCAGGCTTCCTTAAATTATGCGCGTACCCGCGTTCAGGGGCGCGCGCTCTCTGGTATAAAAAATCCGGCGGGAGCCGCAGACCCAATTATTGTGCACCCCGATGTGCGCCGCATGCTTATGACTCAAAAAGCCTTGAGTGAGGGGATGCGCATGATGGCTTACTTTGCTGCCAAGCGTGTGGATATTGCCCAGCATGCAATTGCAGCAGAGCAACGCCAAATGGCGCAGGATATGTTGAGCATAGTGACTCCCATCGCCAAAGGTTTTATCACTGAGCTTGGCTTTGAATCCTCAAGTTTGGCGTTGCAGTGTTTTGGTGGGCATGGATACATAAAAGAGTGGGGTGTTGAGCAGAATTTGCGTGATTGTCGTATTGCCTCGCTTTACGAGGGGACGACTGGTGTGCAGGCACTGGATTTACTGGGGCGCAAAATATTGTTGTCTGATGGCAAATTAATGGAAGGTTTTACCAAGTGCATTCTGCATTTCTGCCATGACCCTACAAATGCACCAGAATTGTCGCCCTATGTTGAATCTTTGACTAGACTACATGATGAGTGGCGAGGTGTAACTGGGCGTATTGGAGTGCGCGCGCAACAGAATCCAGATGAAGTAGGTGCTGCATCGGTAGATTACTTGATGTATTGCGGTTACATCCTTATGGGATATTTGTGGGCTCGCGCCGCTAAAACAGCCTTGACTGCCTTGGCAGCAGGAACAGAAGAACAAGATTTTTATCGTGCGAAGTTAGTGACTGCGCATTTTTATTTTGAGCGAATCTTGCCGCGTACCTTGAGTTTGGTCGCCACAATTAACTCAGGGGCCGACAACTTGATGGCGCTGTCCGCAGAAAATTTTTTGTTGTAGTACATATTGAATAAAAAGAATTAGGAGCCAATAGATGCCGTTGAATTATCACCGTACCATTCCTGAAGTATTTGCGGAGGCCTGTCAGGAGTTTTCGGATAGCCCCGTGTTTACCTGTATGGAGCGCACGATTAGCTTTCGTGAGTTGGATGATCTCAGTGGTAAATTTGCAGCCTATTTACAACAACACACCAATTTAAAACCCGGCGATCGCATTGCAGTTCAGTTGCCCAATATTCTGCAATATCCCATAGCTGTATTCGGTGCTATGCGTGCGGGTATGGTTGTAGTGAACACCAATCCGCTGTACACGCCTTACGAAATTAAGCACCAATTAAATGATTCCGGCGCAAAGGCGTTAGTGGTTTTGGCAAACATTGCGAAAAATGCCTCAACCATTATTCACGAGACTGGTGTCGAGCAGGTCATAGTCACTGAGTTGGCAGATATACATTCGCCACTAAAAAGATTACTGATTAATTCTGTCGTCAAGCACGTAAAAAAATTGGTTCCGGAATTTTCATTTCCGAATCAAATTAGTTTTTGCAAAGCACTCTCTCTACCTAAAAAATCATGGGAAATTGTTGCGCGAGATCCTGAAGATGTTGCGGTTCTGCAATATACCGGAGGAACTACAGGTGTTGCCAAAGGCGCAATGCTCACTCATCGAAACTTGGTTGCGAATATGCTGCAGCTCAACGAGCATATGGTGAGTTCTTTTCGTAAAAATCAGGAGCTCTATATAGCGCCGCTACCGCTCTACCATATTTATTCTTTTACGATTCACTGCACCTCTGCAGTAGCTTTGGGTAACCACAGCATTTTGATTCCCAACCCACGCGATATTAAAGCGTTTGTAGAAACCTTGAAGAAATATAAATTTACCTTGTTCGTAGGTTTGAATACTCTATTTAATGCGTTGCTGCGCAATCCTGAATTTCAAAAGTTAGATTTTAGTCCACTGCATTTAACATCTTCTGGCGGTATGGCGTTAACTGCAGAAACGGCAAATAAATGGAAAGAGTTAACCGGAAGTCCAATAACTGAAGGCTATGGTTTAACAGAGACCTCCCCGGTTGTGTGTAGCAATCAGGTAAGTGCAGTGCAATATGGAACTGTTGGTCGTCCATTACCAGATACGGAATGTAAAGTTGTCGACGAAAATGGAAATAAATTGCCTGCAGGTGAAGCGGGAGAATTATGCATTCGCGGCCCTCAAGTGATGAAAGGCTATTGGCAACGTCCCGAAGCAACTGCGGAAGTTATCGATAGCGAAGGTTGGTTCACCAGTGGTGATATGGCAGTAATTGCTGATGATGGTTTTATTAAGATTGTTGATCGTAAAAAAGACATGATCAACGTGTCTGGTTTTAAAGTGTATCCCAACGAAGTTGAGGATGTATTGGCGAGCCACCCCGATATTGTCGAAGCTGCTGTAATAGGTGTGCCCGATAAAGAGGGGAGTGAAGTGGTGAAAGCCTTTGTCGTGTGTTCGAATCCAGATTTGGATATTAAATCTGTAAGAGAATTTGCGAAAACAAAATTAACGGCATACAAAGTTCCGCACCAAGTTGAGTTTTGCAAAGAACTGCCGAAAACTAATGTTGGAAAAATATTGCGCCGCGAATTACGTGATAAAGAAATTGCTAAGGCGAGCGCGTGATTTATGGTCGCGTGAATTTTATGTTGAAGAGCCACGACTCTGTTGGTTTTGTTTGCGCTAAAGGAATAGAAGAGGCTTTATTAAACTCAATGGAATATGAACCCATTGAAGAAAGTTTGCCCTTATGAAAAGAGCTTTGATCCTCTCGGGCGGTGGAGCCCGAGCTGCTTATCAAGTAGGTGTTTTACAGGCCTTGGCGGAAATCTTACCGCCTGAAAATACACACCCTTTTCCCATTATTTGCGGTACCTCTGCAGGTGCCATTAATGCACTCGCGCTCGCCGCGCACCCGGGTAGTTTTAAAGATTCTGTTCATTCATTAGCGAACATGTGGCGCAATTTAACCGTGGGTGATGTATATCTTCACGGCTGGATGGATATATTTAAGGGGTTAGGTTTATTAGGTTTGTCCTTATTCAATCAAGGTATTGGCCGGCAGCGTCCTTTATCCTTGCTTGATAATTCGCCCTTGTGGGATTTGCTCGGTTCTCGAATTCCGTTTCACAATATTCAACAATCTATCGCAGCGGGAAAACTACTCGCGGTTTCAGTGTCGGCGATGGGTTATACCTCCGGTCATACGGTAAGTTTTTTTCAGGGGCATGAAAGTATTCAAGGTTGGAATCGCTATAGGCGTGCAGGTGTTGCAACACCTTTGCGTTTGGAGCATTTGCTAGCATCTTCCGCAATCCCCACTATTTTTCCCGCGGTGCGAATTAATCGCGAATATTTTGGTGATGGGGCGTTACGTCAACTAGCGCCGATTAGTCCTGCGTTGCATTTGGGCGCCGAATCGCTATTTGTGATTGGTGTAAGCGGCAATAGATCATCGTCGAAAGCGAGTAAACGTTTGCCAATAAAACATTCTCCTTCCATGGGACAAATTGTTGGCCACTTATTAAATAGTGCGTTCGTGGATTCGCTCGAAGGTGATTTGGAGCATATGGAGTTGGTGAATAATCTGGTGAAATTAATTCCAGAAGAAAGTAAACCAGCGGATTTTAAATTGCGTGCCGTAGAAAATATGGTGATTTCACCGTCTAGTCCGCTTGATGTTATTGCCGGTAGAAACGTACGTTACTTGCCAGATAGTTTGCGTTTTTTCTTGCGCGCGATTGGTGCGACAGCAAAAGGTGGTGGCGCCACGGCAGCGAGCTATTTATTATTTTCGACCGAGTTTATTACCGACTTGATGGAACTTGGTCGCCAAGACGGTTTGGCTGAAGCAGAGGCACTCAAAAATTTCTTTTCAAAATAGCTCCAATTAATTTTAGCGAGCCTGCTTGGTTACTTTAGTTTTCCGCAATAAATCCGCAAGCGGTTCGTCGCTCCACGCATGAGTGAGTAAATCTTTGTGCTCTACAGTCTCATCGAGCTGGAAAAAGCTGATGTTATTTTTCAGTAGCTGATCCGGCATCCCCATTTCAAAATTAATATGTTTATCGCGCAGCATATTTTGCAGCATTTCATTGCTTGCGCGTGCCGGTTCACTGTAGGCGCTAAAGAAAAAACTTTTGCGGTGGTTATTTCTCAGCCATTTTGCAAACACTGTTTCCTGTCCGTATAACGAATCCAACAGAATTACTCCTTTTATTCTGCTACTTACTCCGCCGCGTTCTAAAATATTGGCAGCGGCTAAATAGCCACCGCTATAGGCCACAATAATAATAGGCGCATGTTTGAGCTGGTAATCCAGCCGTTTATTGTCTTGCCATGCGCTTGCTTGGGCAGCAGTTTCTTTTATAAATTTGGTGAAGTATTTTTTTTCGGCAAAGTTACCAGAGTTGGAGTCCAAAGCATCTGTGGCAAATTGCGGTGCAACTAAAAAAGCATTGATATTGGCGGCAATTACTTGCGCGGGTACTTGCTGGCGTTCCAGTACATCGCGCTCAAGTGTTGATTGGTTGCCGTGTAAAAATACAATGAGTGTCGGTTTGCGTTGGCCGTTGAAATCTTCTGGCATTGCCAGTAGCACACGGTTATCGCTATAGGTGCTATCTTCCCACAGCAAACCGCCGCGTGGGCTGTTGTGTCCACGACGGCCGTTGTCGTTAACTTCAAAAAAGTTTTTGGCGAGCTTGTCGGTGAGTGGGTAAGGCGAGTATTTGAAGGGCTGAATAATTTGCTGAATTCTAGCGGGGGCAACGCTGGTAGTTTGTTCTGCATCGTCCTGATCTGCTAAATCAGCCTGTGCACTTTTAAGTGCGCAAAGGCTAATAACCAGTAAGCAGTACAGGATTTTTTTCACGATTTAATTTTTTCCTTATTAAAACGCCTTTATTTGTGCAGTGGGGAGTCGCCATCCTCGCGTAGCGGGGATCCAGTTCTTAAAAAACAAGATCAAAAGCTGGATCCCCGCTACGCGAGGATGACGAATCCCTTCTTGATTAATTTACTATCTAAAACTCGATGTTTTTTAAACGGATTTTATTTTTCAATCGGCTTCAGCACGCCAAAGAATCCAAAAATCGCAATTAAATAAGCAGCACCGGCGATTGCAATAACAGCAGCTAATCCAAACGATGTAGCGATAATGGGAACCAGTGCTGCACCTATCACGGAGAAACAACCATTAACGCCCCATGCCCACAAAAACATACTTTCTTTCTTCAAGCGCGTTAATACGCCCATACCGGTTGCCATAGGGAAGCCCATTAAAAACGCAGGTGGCGCGATTAACGCAAAGCAACAAATCAGGCGCACGGCATAAGGTAAGCCACCGATTGCGTTTAATATTGGATTCAACAGCAAACTGTAGCTAATTAACAATGCACCAATAATTAAGAAAATTTTTGGCAGTGTTGTGCGTGCGCTTGCAGCGTATTTGTCGGAGACAAAACTACCGATACCCGAGAACACCAACATACCCGTAATCAAAACGGATGCGGAAACCGTTGCGTTAGAAAGCGCTTGGATGAATTGTGCAATCAAACCCACTTCTACGGTGATGTAGCCAAAACCTAAACACGCGAAATAAAGAATGGTTTGCGATTTGCCGGGGTAGCGACTAAACGCCGTACGCCAACCGAAAATTACGGGAATAGAAATTAAAATTAAACCGGCAACACAAGCAATCGCCAAAGTTGCCCACAACAATAAATAACCCCACTCATCCTGAAATAATTCCAAGCGGTCGGTGATGTTGGGCAAATCTTTTGGGAACACGTAGGCGGCAAAATACGGATGATTGTTGGTGAGCGGTTGCACATCAAACAAGTAACGCTCGCTAAAGCCTTTCCAGTCATCGCGAATTAAAGCTTGCCACGCAATTTGGCTGAGCAGTGATGCAGGCACTGTTAGCGCATTACTTTCGCCTGCAGATTCTTGTGCGCCTGATTCCGATGTGGTTTCAGTGGCTACTTCAGCATTTTCATCGGTTGTCGATTGGATTTGATTACCGGGTTTGCTGACATCCGCTGAAAAAATACTATCGTGGAAATCTTTAAAAACATGATCTGCTTTGGCGAGATCAACTTTAATGCCCGGTGAATAAATTTCATCGAAGGACATAGACGAAGTGTGTTCGCGAAGCTTAGTTAATTCATCAGCAGTAAAACCGCCGCGCTTGTAGAGCACGGTGACTGTCGATAAATAGCTAGAAGCCACGAAGAAATTTTGACTGATATCTTTGTCGCCATTCGCGCGCGCAGCGGCGGCCATGGTGGCGAAAAGTTTTAAAACAGATTTCGGTGGCTCTTCTTTGTTCCACAGTGTGACCGACAAAATTCCCTTGTCGCTCAGTGCATGCATGTAGTGCTGCATGGCTTCTTGGGTGTAAGAATATTTTTCGACAATCGCAAATCCACCGGGGTTGGATAGGCCCGCAGAATCCGCAAGGCTCAAGTCGATTACGTCGTAACGCTCACTGGTATTGGCGAGGAACAAGCGGCCATCGTAAGGGATGACGGTAACTCGGTTGAGAATATCTTTGGTGAAATTTTTCAGCACATCGCTTTCGCGGAAAGCTTTTAAGAAAGCAGGGTTAGCTTCGCCCACAGTCACGCTAGAAGAGCTGTGCAATGCCACCATGGTAGAAATACCGCCACCAAACTGCACCACGAAGGTTTTCGGTTTAGTGTTGATAAGGTAGGGGTAAATCATCGGCAAATAGTGGAAGTAGGCGGTGTCCTTATCAGACAGGTCGCGCATGATTCCAATGGGGCCGTCGCCATCGACGTACAAACCTAGGTACGCATTTGCGGGCATTTCTTCGAGGTTGAGCGATGCGTTGTCCGACAAGCCAGGCGCAAAGTGGAGATAAGAGCTGCTGTAAACTTCTAAATGACCGAAAGGTGAAACGCCTTCGTATTGCTGCTTGCTATCAGGAAATTTGCGTGCGTAGGAAACGCCTTTGTAATCTGATACTGAAAGCTTGGATATTTTAGCGGCGTCTGGTAAGTGCAGATGCACGCCAATTGCTACTACCGATATTGCCGCTAAAGCAATCGCCCATTTGCGTGAACCCAAACCCAGAAACCACAACACACTACCGATACCAGCCAGCACAACGGGTACCAAAACAAGGTTATCAGGGCGGAATAAAAACAGTGAGCCGAGGGTTAGCAAACCGCACAGGCCGGAGCCGAGCAAATCGGCAAAGTAGACGCGGCCAAAGACTTTCTGCGCGCGTAAAAATACAGTCCCTAAAAACAAACTGCCCGCTAAAAAGGGCAGTAGGTAGAGCGCAAAGTTGGCGACCAATCGCCACTTTTGTAGGGAGTCTGACACTAAAAAGATGGGGTTAAAGGGCAGTTGCTGTGCTGCTAAATTTGCCCCAACAACCAAGGGTGCGAAGGCGGCGAGAGATCCAGCAATAACCCCAAACCAATGACGCTCAAACCAGTTGCGAGCTAAACACATAACCGCGCTGGTAAGACCAAAGCCCAACATGGCAAGGCTGACTACCAGCGAGCCAAAGTGTGCCCAGCTGCCCTCCGAGAAAATCCGCATAATGCCAATTTGCAGGGCGATAACCGCACCGGCTACACAGCCTACGGCAGCGTACATAAGTAGCTGACGTAAGCCGGTTTGTGACCATTCTGGGCTTGAAGATGCGGGCGATATTTCGAGGCTGGTTGAGTCGGTCACTGTATTTGTCACTTGTTATGCGAGCCTACGATGGTATCGCCTTCCAATTTGGTGAAAGGAACGAAAGGAACAATTCGACCGTTGTAGATATCGGAACGAGTGATTTTGACGGAGCCGTCAGGGTTTGCTTCTTTGATAATTTTCAACACGTGTTGTGCACCTGGTGGGCCAACTGGAATTACCATCATTCCTCCAGTCTTAAGTTGCTTGAGCAGCGCTGGTGGAATGTGGTCGATACCGCAAGTCACGATAATCTTGTCGAAAGGTGCAGCTTCTTCCCAGCCGTAGTAACCGTCAGCTTGCTTGGTGTTGACGTTTTTGTACTCGGTGTAGCCCTTGGCAATAATGCCATCGTAAACACCGCGGGTACGCTCAGCCAAAGGCTTAATAATTTCGATGGTCCACACCTTATCGGTAATGTGGCCAAGGATGGAGGATTGGTAGCCAGAGCCAGTACCGATTTCCAGTACTTTGTCGGTCTTTTGGATGTCCAACACACTGGTCATACGGCTTACCGCATGTGGGCCAGAAATAGTTACGCCGAAGCCGATGTCCAAAAAGGCATCGTCATAGCTGTGCGTGATCGAAATCTTACGCACGAATTCTTCGCGTGGTGTCAGCAAAAATGCGCGCTTGGTTTGTTCGTTGGTTAGGTCATTGCGTTGAATCAATGCCTGGTAGCGGTCCCAGCGTTGAGCGAGGAATTTTTTATCTTCACCGCGATTGGTGGCCATCCACTCAACGAAAGCTTCTTTGCTTTCTGTGGGCGGCATCATATCGGGAGTATAGGCTTTGGGTACGGCAGCAGTCGCCAATACGGGTACAAAAGCGCTGACCAAGGTCAAGGCAAAAGTGAATTTCTTAAGTACGTATTTCAAGGGGAATCCTTACTAAATCATTAGTGGCTAACAAGCGATAAAAATGAGTTGCAGACGGGCTAAACCGGGCGGCGATTCTAGCATGGGGCGGGAGCTTACTGATACTTAAAAACAGCGTGAAATAAGGGTTCCGGAGCAATTCTTTGATGCTCAATTTTGAAGCGAGAATAGGTTGGGTTTATTGGGGGTGACGACTACCGATTTGATGAGATTTCGCAGTCATTCAAATGTTTGATGTAGAAACAAAAAAGCCGCTGTTTTTGGCAGCGGCTTTGTGGGCAAATATTATGCTCTTCGGCGGAACAGCGGCAATGGCTGATCAACCGACGCTTGGTAGTATTCGCTAAAATCAGCCAGCGATTTCACTGCAACTTCCAAATCCGCTTCCGGGTTGGCAAATGCAAACGCATTTACACCGCAGCGGCGCAAATAGCAGAGTTGATCGCGAATGAAGTTACCTACGGCGCGCAACTCGCCGGTGAAGCCGTAGCGCTGACGCAGAATGTGGGCGGTAGAGAAGGCGCGACCATCCATAAAGCCGGGGAAGTTAACGCCAATCACTGGGAAGCAGTTGGCGATTTCGCCGATATCTTCTGCAATTTCGTCGCTATCCAGCCATACACCCACATCGGTGCGGCCAGCCAAAGTAGCTTGTTGGGCTTTCCAAACGCTTAAAGGCAAAATCACTTGACCGGCAGGCACGGCAACTTCCGCCGCATCGCCTTCTGGTTTGGCGATCAGTTCCCAGGTGTTTTCGACTATAACGCCGTCTTTAATTAGCTTTGGCATAAACTCTCTCCTTAAAGGGAGCTGCACCTATACGGCGATAGGTATCAATAAACAATTCTTCGTCGGTACGGTTTTCAACGTAAACGTCAACCAGCTTTTGGATTACATCCGGCATAACTTCGGCACCGAAAGAGGGGCCAAGTACATCGCCAAGGGATGCATCATTGCTGGCGCTGCCGCCCAATTGCACTTGGTAGAACTCTTTACCAGCTTTATCCACGCCGAGAATACCAATGTGGCCGACATGGTGATGGCCGCAAGCGTTCATGCATCCGGAGATGTTCAGGTCGATATCGCCCAAGTCGTAAACGTAGTCCAAGTCGTCGAATTGACGTTGGATAGCTTCCGCAATCGGGATAGATTTAGCGTTGGCGAGCGAGCAGAAGTCGCCGCCGGGGCAGCAAATAATATCGGTGATGGTGCCAATGTTAGGTGTCGCAAAACCGGCTGCTTTAGCTTTCTGCCAGAGCGAGAAGAGGTCAGATTTCTTCACATCAGCCAATACGATATTTTGTTCGTGAGTGGTGCGCGCTTCGCCGAAGCTGAATTCATCTGCCAGGTTAGCGATGATTTCGAGCTGACCGTCAGTGATATCGCCCGGTGCAACACCGGTTGGCTTCAATGACAAGGTAACAGCGGCATATCCAGGAACGCGATGGCCGCGCACATTGCGCTGCAGCCATTTGCTGAAGGCAACACTGTCGGCGGCTTGTGCATCAACGCCCGCTTGGGCAGCGGCATTGTCGATTTTTTCGTAGGCTGGTTCGGTAAAGAATGCCTTGGCGCGTTCAATCTCGGCGCGGGTCAGCTTGCTGTAGGAGTCTTTGGTGCGCCCCCACTCGGCTTCGACTTTTTCAGCAAAAACTTCAGGAGTCAGTGCACGCACCAAAATCTTGATACGAGCTTTGTATTTGTTGTCGCGACGACCAGAGAGGTTGTACACGCGCAAGATAGCTTCCAAGTAGGGCAGCAAATCTTCTTCTGGAAGGAATTCGCGAATCACGCTACCGATTACTGGGGTGCGACCCAAGCCGCCGCCAACATAAACTTTAAAGCCGATTTCGCCGGATTCTTTCAGCACAATTTGCAAACCAATGTCATGCACTTGTACGGCGGCGCGGTCTTTTTCAGAGCCAGTTACGGCGATCTTGAACTTACGTGGCAAGAAAGCGAACTCAGGGTGGAAGCTCGACCACTGACGGATAATTTCACAGTAGGGGCGTGGATCGACGATTTCGTCTTCCGCTACGCCTGCAAACTGGTCAGAGGTGGTGTTACGGATGCAGTTACCGCTGGATTGGGTACCGTGCATGCCTACATCGGCCAATTCCGACAAAATGTCGGGCACTTCGGTCAAATCTGGCCAGTTGTATTGGATATTTTGACGGGTACTAACGTGAACATAACCCTTATCGTAATGGCGGGCGATATGCGCCAGCTTGCGGATTTGGGTGGAATTAAGCATTCCATAAGGCACGTTGATACGCAGCATGGGCGCTAAACGTTGCACGTAAAGACCGTTTTGCAGACGCAAAGGTAGGAATTGCTCAGCAGGCAAGCTGCCCGCTAAAAAACGTTCGGTTTGGTCGCGAAACTGAGCCACACGCTGGCGCAGAATGCTGTTGTCGTACTCGTCGTAAATATACATGGAGTGTTAGCACCATCTTCAGCATAAAAATGAGGCGCGCAGAATACACCAATTGTCCCCCAATCGCGACACTTAAGCACCACCAAGCAAGGACTCTTTTAGTCTAATCACCGAGCTTTTGGTTATAGGTTCGGGCTTATGGCTGCTATCATGGCCACTCTTTTAAGGTCTTGTTTGGGTTGGGGTTTATGTCTGATGCCGTTGATGATTTGGCAGTATTGCCGCACTGTGAGGAAGAGCTTGTCATTCTCCAGCGCGATCCCGATTTTCTGCTCGTCAACAAACCAACCCGTTTGCTCAGTGTTCCGGGCAGGCATCCCCAGAATCGCGATTCGGTGATTGCGCGTTTGCTGCCAGAATTCCCCAATGCGGCCATAGTCCATCGTCTTGATTTCGACACGTCTGGCATTATGGTTGTTCCGCTGAACAAAGTGGCATTGTCCAATATCAGCAAACAATTTCAGGCGCGAACCACACACAAAACCTACACTGCCGTTGTGAATGGTTTGGTGAAGGAGGATTCGGGCGTGATTGACTTGCCGATTGCACCCGATATGGAAAATCGTCCCAAGTATAAAATTTGTGCAGAGACCGGACGGCAATCTGTCACGGAATTTACCGTAGTATCACGCAACGAAAATGCGCAGACTAGCCGCGTTCTTTTGCACCCTATTACTGGCCGCTCGCACCAGTTGCGCTTGCATATGTTGGCAATAGACCACCCAATTTTAGGTTGTGAGTTTTATGCCGATGAGATTGCACTCAAAAAATCGCCACGATTATTGTTGCATGCAACTGAATTAGCCTTTGATCACCCGGTAACCGGTGAACGAATTTTGGGTAGATGTGAGCCGGAGTTTTAAGTTGGCGGATATGGAAAAATATTTAGCGGCTAGCGAGCATATTAATTGGCAGCATCCTGAAATTTTGGTGTTGGCGGCGCAATTAGCGGATGGAGCAAAAAGCAAAGAAGCAATTGCTAAACGCTGTTTTGAATTTGTGCGCGATAAAATCAAACACAGCTTAGATTACCAATTAAATCCAGTCACTTGTAAAGCGTCTGATGTACTGCACGCGGGCACAGGTTATTGTTACGCTAAAAGTCATTTGCTGGCAGCGTTGCTGCGCGCAAATTCAATTCCTGCGGGATTGTGCTATCAGCGTTTGCGAGTCAGTACAGAGCCAGAAACATTTTGTTTGCACGGATTAAATGCAGTTTATTTGGTGAATTACGGTTGGTACAAAATCGACCCGAGAGGAAATAAACCAACCTTAGGCTTTGCTGATTTTTGTCCGCCTGATGAGCGGTTACCCTTTGCAATAAATCATGGGGGCGAAGCCAATTTCTCTGGAATTTATGCAGAACCTTTGCCGCTCGTGGTTAGCGTGCTGGAGTCCAGCGAGACGTATTTGGATGTTAAACAAAATTTGCCCGACATTGTCGAATAACTCAATTTTTGCGCGGGTGCTTATGTGTATAGCTCCTCCAATATTTTTAAACCATTTTATAAACTTGATAGGTAATTAAACGATGCAAGAAAAACATGAAGTCAAACACGAAGCCGAGAAAATTGGTTTCTTTCCTGCGTTAATATTTAGCTCGCGCTGGTTGCAGCTCCCCCTTTATTTAGGGTTGATTATTGCTCAGTGTGTTTATGTTTTTTTATTTTTAAAGGAGTTGTATCACCTTATTTCGGGCGCGAACTCTCTAACCGAGCAAAGCATTATGCTCAGTGTGTTGGGCCTAATTGATGTGGTGATGATTTCTAACTTGCTGGTCATGGTTATTGTGGGTGGTTACGAAACTTTCGTGTCGCGTTTAAATCTTGGTGGACATCCTGATCAACCGGAATGGCTGAGCCATGTGAATGCAACGGTGTTGAAGGTAAAGTTGGCGATGGCAATTATTGGTATATCTTCAATCCACTTGTTGAAGACATTTATCGCAGCAGGTGATCTTGGCTCTCCTGATTCGCACTTCACCGAAGCGGGAATCATGTGGCAAACCATTATCCACATGGCGTTTATTTTGTCGGCCTTGGGTATTGCTTATACAGATTTGTTAATGCAGCGTGTATCCAAAAATGGCAAAGCAGACCATTAAGACTTTCTGATTAAGAAATAAAAAAGGCAGCCTAAGCTGCCTTTTTTATTTCTATCGTTTTAGCATTAATGCTCTGCCGCTGCACTTATGCCAATGCCGGTTTGCGAACGTACAAACTGTGCATCAAATGCGGCTTCTTCCGCTTTTGCATTGGCAGATTTATCGGTGATGGAGAATAACCAAATTCCGATAAAGGCAACACTTACTGAGAAAATTGCTGGGTATTTGAAGGGGAAAATGGCTTGCTCAAAATGGAATGCATCGACCCAAACAGTTGGGCCAATCACAACCAGCACTAACGCTGTAATCAATCCAAGTGAACCGCCAATAACGGCACCGCGCGTTGTCAGTTTGCGCCAGTACATTGAAAGCAGCAGGATCGGGAAGTTAGCGCTGGCTGCAACGCAGAACGCTAATCCCACCATAAAGGCTACGTTTTGTTTTTCAAACACAATGCCTAACAACACAGCGATTACACCTAAACATACGGTAGCAATACGCGATGCACGAATTTCTTTTTTCTCATTGCGTTCGCCTTTTAAAACGAGGGTTGCATAAAGATCGTGAGAAATTGCGCTGGAGCCAGCGAGCGTTAAACCTGAAACCACTGCAAGAATAGTTGCGAAGGCAACCGCAGAAATAAAGCCCAATAAAATATCGCCACCCAAGGCATGAGATAAATGAATTGCCGCCATATTGGTGCCGCCCACTAATTTTCCATCGGCAAAATAATCTGGGTGGTTCAGCAAGAGTACGATTGCACCGAAGCCAATAATAAAAGTGAGGATATAGAAGTAGCCGATAAAACCTGTGGCATAAAATACCGAGCGGCGCGCTTGTACGGCATCTTTAACGGTGAAGAAACGCATTAAAATATGTGGCAAGCCTGCGGTGCCAAACATCAATGCCATGCCGAGCGAAATCGCAGAAATTGGATCAGATACCAGCGTACCCGGAGCCATAATCGCAGCGCCTTTCGCATGGACTTTTGTGGCTTCGGCGAACATATTTTCAAAGCTGAAACCAAAATGCGACATTACTAATAGCGCCATTAAACTTGCGCCCGATAACAATAAAATCGCTTTGATTAATTGCACCCAAGTAGTCGCCAACATTCCACCAAAAGTTACGTAGAGTGTCATCAATACACCAACAATAATAACGGCGGATTGATAGGGTAGGCCAAACAACACTTCAATCAGTTTTCCTGCACCTACCAGTTGAGCGATCAAATAAAAAATTACCGTAACGAGTGAACCGCTCGCCGCTAAAATGCGAATTGGCTTTTGTTGCAAGCGGAATGACGCAACATCGGCAAACGTATATTTACCTAAATTGCGTAGCGGTTCTGCAATTAATAACAGCACAATTGGCCAGCCAACTAAAAAGCCAATCGCGTAAATCAATCCATCAAAGCCAGAGGTATAAACCAATCCGGCAATGCCAAGGAAAGATGCTGCAGACATGTAATCGCCCGCAATCGCCAAACCGTTTTGGAAACCGGTGATGCCGCCTCCCGCTGCGTAAAAATCTGCAGTGGTTTTAGTGCGGCGCGCTGCCCAGTAAGTAATACCGAGGGTAACAAGTACAAAACCCAAAAACATAATAATGGCGGTCATGTTTACTGGAGTCTTGGGTGTACCGTCTGCCCAAGCTGTGGCGGTGAAAAGGCTTAGCGAGAGGGCAAGCAGGGTTTTTAATTTTATTGCGTTTGGTTTCATTTCAGCTCTCCCGCTTTTTGTGCGATGGCGCGAGTGAGTGGTTCAATAACACGGTTTGCATAGGTTACATAGATGCCGGTGATTACCATGCAATACACAATAATCCCTAGACCTAAAGCTACTCCAATAGAGGTAACGCCATTACCAATAGGTGCACCCAGCGATGCTGGTGAAAATGCTATGGCGAGGATTAACGCGAAATAAGCGACAATCACCGCAATAGAAAGTGGCCACACGATTTTTTTGCGTGCGCGAGTTAGCGCCGCATACTCTGGTAGCTGCCGAATTTGTTCAGTATGGTTCATAGGTTTCCCTTGTTATAAATAAGTTATAGTTAGTTAAACTGTTGGTCAGGTCTATCAAGGTTTAGCCGCGGGTATTGTTGTTAAATATTATTGTTTTAGTGTTACTGTGTTATTTAATTTGCGTGTTTCTTAAGGATAAATCAAGCTAGTGGTTTAATCGGGTAATGCGACAGTACTCATCAATTAGGACGTTACGCTATGTTTAATTTTAACGATCGCCTTCAGGAATTACGTTCAACGATTATTGGTCTGGTGTTGTTATCAGCGGCGACCATTATTGGTTTTGTCTGGATCAGCATTGGCGTTAACCAGTGGCTTAGCTCGCACTTGGGGTCGGTGTGGGGGCCGATTGTGCTGGGCTTAATCTATTTTTTGCCTATAGTGATTTTCGCATTTATCAAAGCATTCGTTCGCCAGCCCGCACCTGTTCAACCGTCAAATACAGACAGTGCTGATATGGCAGCAGTTAATGTTGCCAAGGTGTTTGAAGGTTTATCTGGGCGCTCTCCATTTCTAGTTGCTGCTGCAGCCATTCTTGCTGGCTTTCTCGCTACACGTTTTCCCGCACTCTTGTCGGTGTTTATGCAAATCCTCGCGGTCTATGCAGAAGATGTAAAAAATCGAGCAACAAAAGCTGCTCAGAATCATTCAGAGCAGGCGGAATCAGACTCCAAAGAACCATAAAGTCCAACAGCAAATAAGGTGCCGGGCGATTCTAGCAAGTGGCTGCTTGGCTTCCAAGTTAATTAGTGTTTAAAACGGCGGGGAGTTTATTGCGGTATTACAATCGCGTTTGAGTGGCAAGCTAGGCAGAATAATTTGAATATACCTAGTGTTGAGGGCAACTCTTCAGTAGGTTTGGCTTGTTGAATAAAAACGGCTCTGTAAGTGGAACCTACAGAGCCGTTTTTGGTTAACCTGCCACTCATTACTGAGCGCTAGCATCCTCATTTTTAGCGTTGTGCTTTTTGCGATAAATCTTGCCGCTTTGAGTGTCTTCTTTTTGTTGGATATTGCGTTGTTCTGCAGCGCCAACATGTCCATTTGCTCCCGCTCTGGCTTCACGACGGCTTTCGCGTGCTTGCCCGCGCTCAAGTTTTGCTGCCTCTTGAGTGGTTAGCGATCCAGAGTTCACGCCTTGCTCAATGCGCGCCTGTTGATTCGCATTGCGTTGCACGTCGCGTTGCATGCGTTGTGATGATGCAGAATCAGGGTTGCCGGTTTGCCCATCATGTTTTTGCTTATAAATTGCCGCGCTTGCCTTGTTTTGTTCGGCTTTAATGCGTGCAGCTTCTTGATCTGTTACCACACCATCTTTTTGTGCCGCAGCTTCTGTGCGATCTATTCGGCTTTCAGTTTTTTCCAGTTTTGCAGCTTCTCTAGTATTAAGTTCGCCAGAGGTTAAACCTTGCTCAATACGTTCCTGCTGATTGGTGTTGCGTTGCACTTCTGAGCCGGTAGTTTGCGCAATCGCTGTCAAGCTGCACACTGAGCACAGCGTCAAGGTCAGCAATTGGTTTAATAACTTCATAACATTCTCCAAAAGGTGGCATTTTAACAAAAAGTTGAGCCGATAATTACCGTGCTCATAGCAATTAACGTGTAAGCGCTTAATTGGTTGACGCGGCTCTATAAAAATAATCGACGAACAGTGGGGGTGTGAATTTTGAGTTGTAAGGCGAGGATGCGCCGCAGTTCCGCGGCGCATAAGCGGTTTAAATCCAGCCTTTCTGGCGGGCGATACGTGCGGCATCAACCCGATTAGCTGCATTCAGTTTTGCGATAGCTTCAGATAAATAATTGCGTACAGTTCCTTCCGATAAAAACAAGGTGTTGGCAATTTCGGCAGTGGTTTTCCCCTCGCTGGCAAGGCGCAATGCGCGGCGCTCTTTATCACTGAGCGGATCTGTTTCGCCCAAGGCCATCATCGCCAGCTCACCGTCTATAACGCGCTTACCATCCATAATGCGATAAATGGCTTGGATCAATTGATCAGAGGGGGCGTCCTTCAATAAAAAGCCCGACACGCCCATATCAATTGCTCGGCGAATATAGCCTGAGCGACCAAAGGTGGTGATGATGATAATTTTGGTGGGTGATTGTTGCTGAATTAAATACTGCGCTAATTCCAAACCCGAACGTCCGGGCATTTCAATATCGGTAAGCAATATGTCATAGCTATTTTGTTTGAGCAGCAGCCAAGCTTTATCGCCATCTTCCGCTTGAGTTACTTCAAAATTGGGCTCCATGGTTAAAAGTGCCGCAAGTGCACCACGTACCATGGCTTGGTCTTCTGCTAACAAAATCTTCATTTTAGCTGGCCTGTATAAGTTCATTGGCTGGCAAGGTGATATCGAAACGCGCTCCGTCAGATATTTGTGCGCTTACATCGCCTGCCAGAGCGTGTAATCTTTCCTGAATTCCATTGAGGCCATTGCCGGGTGTAATTGATTTGATGCAGCCATTGTCCTGCATGCTAATGACGACATTTTCGCCATCCATTTGAAATGAAATTTGGCAGTGATTGCCGTTGCTGTGGCGCAACACGTTAGTGGTGAGTTCGGTCAGCGCCAAGATGAGTGCGGTTTCTGCGCGAGGGGAAAGCGTGGGGATTTCACCGAGTAGTTCAACTGAAAAGCCATTTTGGCGGAGCTTGTCACACAGCTGAATGACTTCGCCGGAAAGCCCGCGGTGTTTGTAACCAGAAACAGTTTGACGCACCAAACTTAAACTTTCGCGTGCAATTTTATGTAGATCTGAAAGATGTTCGCCAACGTGTTGAATTTTATCTTGCTTCAATAACTTCTCAGCAAGTTCTGCTTTTAGTGCGATTGAAGACAATGTATGGCCGAGAATATCGTGTAAGTCGCGTGCGATACGCTCACGCTCTGCGATTACCGCCAGCTGTTCAATCTCTTGACGGCTTTGTAACCAATGATTGGCTGCAATACTACGAATGCGCTCTATGTAGCCCCATAAGCTGATAGTCACTATTCCCGAAATTGCCGGTAAAGCGAAAAATGGAACCTTGTATTGATAGTAATACTGCAGCGCAAGAATCATAGCGATAAGGCTGCCCAGGAGTGTCATGTAAATACGGGTGGGGTAACTGAAGCCAATTAAGAAGCCAACGTAAGAAAAGAAAGTGCTGGAGCCGGGGGAGAGTGGTGTTACTAAAAACGCTAACGCAATGATTGCGACTACCGGTTGCCACACATACTTTGCATTCATAATGGTTGCGCGCAAGTAAAGCACCACGAAGGCTACATAGGCACCGAAGAGGAAAAAGTATTGGGGGACGCTATAAGCGGTGTAGTAAACCGGAACAAAGTAATAAAGACTAAAAACAAGCCAAATCCAAGGTTTCTCTAGAAAGAGCGGGGAGCGACAGGTTTTCATGGTTGCCTCAGTAAAGTCTTCAAACTCTTGGTCAAAGGGTGCGGCCATCAACGATTAGGCCACGGTAAGGTCACTTACAGTTTACCCTAGGTAATATTTGATGCCTTAGAATTTTCCATCGAGACATGGATAACCTGACCTTTAATAGGGATATTATGGTGCGGGTGACCAATAGCCACCATCCACGAAAGTCACAAGCTCAAAGTGACAATTGTCAAAGCGCCTGTGATTCTCGAGGGCGATTTTAAAGTAGGGCATCTTAACCCGCCTTGAGTGTAAAGAACCCTTTAGCCACATGGGTTAGCACTGAAAGTCGTTATACTGCCACCTAGATTACATAATAAAGAGCGAGCCATTTTCCGATATAAGATGTCTCGATTGAGTGGGATTTTAATAAAAATATAAAAGGTCTTTTATGCGAAAATTAATCTCGGCGTTGTTTGCCAGTGTCATGTGCGCGGGTGCGAGTGCGGCAGATTCCAATACCAATATTATCTTTATGGTTGGCGATGGTATGGGGGTGGCTTATACCGGCGCTTACCGTTTGTATCAAGATGATTTAACTACGCCAGAGTTAGATACCACCATCTTTGATGAAATGTTGGTGGGTATGTCTTCCACTTATCCTGACGATCATTATCAAGTCACTGACTCGGCAGCAGCAGCAACGGCGTTGGCGACGGGCGTAAAAACATTTAACGGCGCTATAGGTGTTAATCCGCAACATACACCTGTGATAAGTATTTTGGATAAAGCAAAAGAGCTTGGCTATTTAACGGGGATTGCCGTGACTTGCCAAGTGAATCACGCAACACCTGCGGCATTTGTTGCTCATGCGGATAGTCGTCAAAGTTACGAAAAAATTGCCGATCAATATGTGGATTTGCGAATCAATGGCAAACCGAAAGTCGATTTAATATTAGGTGGTGGGCAAGAATATTTTATTCGTAAAGATCGCAACCTCGTTAAAGAGTTTGAAACCTTAGGGTACAGCTATCACGCAGATATTAAGGATCTTGGCAAAATTAAAAAATTACCGGCAATAGGTTTGTTTGCTAAAGGTGGTATGGAGCCCGCGTTAGAAAGTGATCATCCATTGCGTTTGGCTGAGATGACGGGCAAAGCATTAGAATTGCTGCACACAAACTCCCCAAAAGAAAAGCCTTTTTTATTGATGTTGGAAGCAAGCCAAATTGATTGGTGTGGCCACGCCAATGATGTTGCCTGTGCAATGGGCGAAATGCGTGATATGGCCGCGACTATGAAATTGATTAAGCAATTTATCGATAAAAACCCCAACACTATTTTTGTTGCCACGGCAGATCACTCTACCGGTGGTTTATCGATTGGTTCACGCGGTCAATATCAATGGGGTGCTGGAGTGGTTCGCAATATTAAAGCAACGGCCCCCACAATTGCGCGCCAATTATTAGCGAATAAAAACAACTGGAAATCTCTGTGGCAATCACTAACGCAAATTAAATTGGCAGATGATGAGCAAAAAGCACTGGACGCACTTATTTCCCAATCCGATGAAAATAGTAGCGAATTGGTTGTGTCGCAGGTTACAGCGCAGGTGTTGAGTTATATTGATAAATATTCTTTTACAGGATGGACAACTAAAGGTCACACGGGCGAAGACGTACAAATTTTTAGTTACGGAAAAGGTAAAAGTAATTTCGAAGGTGCTATGGATAATACGGATATCGCTAAAAAATTATTTGCCTACATAAAGCCTTAATCGTTTTCTTGCTAGTTCTGCAAACACAAAGGATAAAATTATGAAACATAAACTATTACTGCTGGCGGTTGTTTGTATTTTTGTTTCTGCATGTCAAACCAGTGCACCGTTGAAATCTGCTGCTGTCGAACAACTGTTGCGTAAAGACTATGTGAGCACTGTGGACAAACAAACCCATCAATACTTTGTTTATTTGCCACGTGGTTATGCAGATCAACCTAATAAGAAATGGCCGGTGATGATGTTTTTACACGGTAATGGTGAGCGTGGTAATGGTCGCGATGAATTGGACTATGTGATTGCCCACGGGCCCTTATATGAAGCTTGGATTCAAAAAAAAGATTTGCCGTTTATTATAATTTCGCCGCAGCTGCCTATGTTTGGAATGGAGAAGGTTCCTTACATCGCCAATCGTACGCGCGCCCAAATTCCGCAGCGCTTAGCTGATGGTGTTCCTGCACGAGAAGCATTTTTTGCCACTCAAGGGCCAATTCAAACTGCGCCCGTGGTCACGCAAGAAGATATGAAAACAGTTCCTCCTTTGTTGCCGGTTGGTTGGGATTATGTTGAGCAAGATTTGCTGGGCATGTTGAGCACAGTACAACAAACCTATCGCACCGATTCATCGCGCGTGTACTTAACGGGCTTGAGTTATGGTGGCTTTGGTACTTGGTATATGGCAAGCAAACATCCTGAAATTTTCGCGGCAATTGCACCTGTTGTCGGCTGGGGTCATCCAGATTTAATGGCTCCAATTGCGAAAGCTCAATTACCGGTATGGGCTTTTGCCGGTGGCCGCGATACAGCGGTGAACAAGAAATTTTTCTACCCCGGCTTGGCCAAATTAGAGGAATTGGGTGATAAAGAAGTTCGCTTTACCGTAGAGGAGGACATGGCGCACGATACGTGGAAACGTGTGTATGCGCGGGACGATATTTATCAATGGTTATTGGGCCACGTTAAAAAATAATGTTAAAAGTACATGGGAATCCTCAATCAGATAAAACCTGGCTGGGGATTTTTTATATTTGACGCGTGTAATTTTAACGTTACTGGCGTTAATAAATTTCAATAAACAATAAGGATATGTTTTTTGCATTTTATACAGAGCATATTTATTTCAAGTAAGCCAAGATGTTGGTATGAATATAAATAAAGTAAAAATTGTTTTGATAGGTTATGGCTGTATAGGGCAAGCAATCACTCCGTTGCTGATTTCGCACTTAAATGTTGATCCTGCTCAGATTTGCGCCATTACTGCTGACGATGATGGTTCTGATGTTGCAGATTTTTACGGTATTGAATTCCTCAAAATTCCCGTTGTGCCGCAAAATGTGTCTTCCTTGTTATCAAAGTATCTACAAGGCGGAGACTTATTGCTTAACTTATCCGTTGGAGTTTCGTCATTGGCATTGCTTAACTGGTGCCAAGCAAATAGCGTTTTTTATCTAGATACTTGTGTTGAGCCTTGGGCTGGTGGTTATGTTGAAAATGCGGATGTAGAACTATCGACTAATTATTATTTGCGTAAGCAAATCCTTAAAGAATCTAAAGCATTCAGTACCACCGCCGTGATTGCACATGGCGCCAACCCGGGGCTGATTACTCATATCGCCAAGCGCGGATTGTTAAATCTGGCAAAATTAAAAAGTGTACATGAGTGGCATTCATGGGCACATTTAGCACAATTGCTCAATATTAAAGTTATTCAAATCGCCGAAAGAGATACGCAAGACATAACTACAGAATTCAATTACGACAAGTTTGGCAACACATGGTCACCTATTGGCTTTCAATCTGAAGCTTTGCAAAGAGCGGAGGCAGGTTGGGGTACGCATGAAAATTCAAACTATGCTCGTCGGTTCAGTTCTGAAGAGGCTGCGAGTGTTTATTTTGATAGCCATGGTGCGAATGTAATTGTTAAATCTTGGGTGCCGAGTATCGGAGAATCGTCAGGCATGATGATTAGTCATCATGAATCTATTTCTATTGCAGAACTCTTAACAGTAAAAGATAGTGTGGGAAAATTAATTTATCGCCCAACTGTGTATTTTGCATATCAGCCATCGCCGATAACCTGTGAGTCGGTTAAACGCTGGCGGTTAAATAAATTTATTTTACCGAAGAATAATTATGTATTGCGCGATACATTAGTATCTGGATTTGATCAGCTGGGTGTTCTTTTTGTTTTCGAAGGTGGCGCATATTGGTATGGTTCAACATTATCACTGGAGCAAGCTAGAAAGCTATTCCCGTATAACAACGCTACTTCCTTGCAAGTTGTTGCAGGTATTTTTGGCGCATTGTTGTGGATGCAAAAAAATCCTAATAAAGGTGTAGTTGAAGCCGAGTCTATGGATTTCGAAGGAATAATGGATGCGGTCTTACCGTTTTTAGGTGATGTCTCTGGCTTTATGACAGATTGGCAGCCTGCTAATAATGGTGAACTCAAATTTGAAGAATTTCTTATTTGCGGTTTATAAGTTTAGGAAATGACGTGGAGGATTAGTTTGAAAAAATCAAAATATGTACCTTTGCTAGTTCTGGGTTCAATGATTGTTTTGACAGGCTGCGAGCCAGAACGCAATAACGAATTAAGGCAGCAATCTTACAACTCGCTTGATGATTGCAAAAAAGATTGGGCAGAAAATAATTGTTCTTCCGCTCCTTATGGAAGATATGGCGGTTCAGGCGGCAGCGGTGGTTCGGGCAGCTACTACGGCCCTCGTTATTATTGGGATCGAGAAGTTGGCAGACCTATTTCGGTTGCGAGTGACGGAACCAAAACTGAAATAACGAATTCTCGCGTTACAAGCGAGTATGGTGTTTCCGGTAGAACATCAACAGTCGGCTCAATTAAAACCGGTGGTTTTGGGAGTATGGCGCACGGCTTTTCTGGGGGCGGCTAATGGAACGTTTACAAATAAAGCCGCGCGCCAATTTCGGTGCGCGCTTGGAATCGCAAGGGCTTTCATTTCACAGTTGGGATAATTATTGGAAAGAAGATGCGTGCTACAGTTTTACGTTGGCGCAAATTGAAGAGATTGAAGCAGCAACCGAAGAACTGCATGCAATGTGCATAAACGCGATGAAATTTGTTGTTGAAAATAATCGCCTAGCACAGTTGGGGATTCCAAAATTTTTTTGGGATGCCATTAAAAATTCTATTCGACAAAATGATTTTTCATTATACGGTCGGTTTGATTTGGCTTATGACGGTGTTTCACCACCAAAGATGTTGGAGTACAACGCCGATACACCAACATCCTTATTGGAATCAGGCGTTTGCCAATGGTATTGGTTGGAGGATGTGTACCCAAATGAAGATCAATTTAATTCGCTGCACGAAAAATTAGTTGGCCAATGGAAACTCTTGCCAGGAAATGACGAGGTTTATGTTGCCTCATTAGCTGACAATGAAGAAGATTGGGTTTGCGCCATGTATGTAATAGAAGCTATTACGCAGGCAGGCCGCATTGCAAAACATATTTATGTTGAGGATATTGGTTGGGACGCAGAGCAGAAAATATTTGTTGATTCCGAACAGCAGCACATTAAAAATCTTTTTAAACTGTATCCATGGGAATGGTTGATGCGTGAAGGTTTTGGTCAACATATCGTTGAATCCAATACGCGATTTATCGAGCCGATATGGAAATCAGTCATGTCTTGCAAAGGTCTTCTCCCCATCCTATGGGAGTTGTATCCAAATCATCCCAATTTACTCGAAGCTTATTTTGATTCAAACAATTTAACGTCATACGCAAAAAAGCCTTTATATTCTCGCGAAGGTGCCAATATTTCATTGGTGGAGAATGGGGATACTATTGCAAGTGATGACGGACCTTATGGAGTGGAAGGATATATTTATCAAGCTTTATGCAAGTTGCCAGCGTTTGATCATAAGTATCCTGTAATTGGCTCTTGGGTTGTTGGTGGTCAAGCCGCGGGTATGTGTATTAGAGAAGATGTTTCGCCCATTACCACAAACATGAGTAACTTTGTTCCGCATTTTTTTAAAAATTAAGGAGATGGCTTTGTTAAATTCAATTGTTGCATTTTTAAGTTACTTATCGGTGTCCACATTATTGCTAATAGCCTTTGTGATGGTTTACGTGAGATTTACACCTTACAAAGAGTTTGAATTAATCGCGCTGGATAACAGCGCTGTGGCAATTACCTTATCCGGTGCAATCTTAGGCTTTACCTTTCCATTAGTGGCATCAATTTATTACACGCAGTCTTTAGTAGAAATGTCCGTTTGGGCAGTAATTACTGGAGTTGTACAACTAGGTGTATTTTTGGCGCTTCGCCGATACGCTAAAAAAATTGAGGACGGGCATGTTGCGTCTGGTGTCGTAGTGGCAACGTTTTCAATTGCTATAGGATTACTAAATGCGGTGTGCATAAGTCACTGAGTAACAATCGCGCGGGTGAACTGCAGGAATAGGCGCTCGCTTCGTCGCTTTAGGGGTAGAAAAAGTGCTTTACATTAATACTCACACCAGCTACATTTTAAATATGTTGATATCAAAGTGATATCTTTGTGATGGTTTTTGTCTGAGGGAGTGAGTTATGAACCAAGAAGTTGACGCAAAAACTAGCTCTGGCTATGTGCTGCTAGTGGTGTTGCTATTGGCCCAAATCGGTAGTGTCGCCGGCCTTATTTTTCTGCCGCCATTGCTTAAAGTGCCGGCCATCCTGATTGGTATTATGGTGTTTATTGGCTGGTGGGGGTTTTACCTCGTCAACCCCAATCAAGGTAAAGTCCTACAGTTATTTGGGCGCTACGTTGGAACAGACAGGGAAAATGGTTTGCGTTGGGCGAATCCTTTTTACAGTAAACAATCGGTGAGCTTGCGTGTGCGAAACTTCGAGAGCGGTCGCTTGAAGGTAAATGATGCCAACGGTAACCCCATTGAAATTGCCGCTATTATCGTATGGCGCGTAGTGGATACCGCAGAAGCCGTATTCGAGGTCGATAACTACGAAAATTACGTGACTATCCAAAGCGAATCAGCGCTGCGCAATTTGGCAACCACTTATCCCTATGAACATGATAGAGAAGATGAGCGGCTTTCATTGCGTAGTGACTCAAATGCAATTGCCAAAAAGCTGTTGCTGGAAGTGCAGGACCGCTTACAGAAAGCCGGAGTTGAAGTGATGGAAACGCGCTTGAGTCATTTGGCTTATGCGCCCGAAATTGCTCAAGCCATGTTGCAACGCCAACAGGCAAGCGCCGTGTTGGCTGCGCGAAGAATTATTGTGCAAGGTGCGGTAGGTATGGTTTCAGACGCGTTGAGCCAATTAGGTGAGCAAGGTGTGGTTGAGTTAGATAACGAGCGTAAGGCGGCAATGGTGAGCAATTTGCTGGTGGTGTTGTGTGGTGATCAACGCGCTCAGCCGGTGATTAATACGGGTAGTCTTTACTAATTCAATGAGTGTTTGCCGTGTCTAAAAAAGCCTATCCACTACGTATTAATGAACAAGTCTTGGCCGCCTTGCAGCGCTGGGCGGATGACGATTTACGCAGTTTGAATGCACAAATCGAATATGTCTTGCGCGATGCCTTGGTGAAGAGTGGAAGGGTAAAATTGGTGCAAAAAGTCGTCACGGATATTGAGCATCTGGAAGACGCTGTTGAGTCAGAAGATGCTGAAAAAAATGATGAATAAATGGGGAGTAAATTATGCGCTGGGAATACAAGTCGGTCGAAGTTAAGCGAAAATTTCTAACTGGTGGAATTGATAACGATTTATTTATAGAGCAATTAAATGCATTGGGGCGCGATGGCTGGGAATTGGTTAGTGTGAACCAGAATCAGATGCAAAGTGTCGTCGCAATCTTAAAGCGTAGTAAATAATGATTGTTACCGAATTTATTGTATCAGTCATAAAAAAACGCAGCCGAGGCTGCGTTTTTTTATGACTGAATTTAAAGTAAGAATATTACACAAAATACTCTGGATGCTCCTGAGGAATCACCTTCAGCACATTGTAAACATCTTTTAAATGTACGCTCATTGCCTTTGCCGCTTTTTCGGGCACGCCAGACTTAATCGCTTTTATGATGGCAGTGTGCTGGGACAAGACACGTTTAAATTGATCCTGCTCTTGCAAACTCAAGCCGCGAACGCGATCCATATGAGCCTTTTCAGCCTCAATCACTTGGGCAACGCGGGCATATTTGGTGTGGTTCGCCAAGGCTTGGTGAAACTTGTCATCGAGTTTTTGGAAGGCCAGCGGGTCATTATCATCAGCAGCGCTTTTTTGCTCCAAAATGATTTTTTCGCCTTCAATAATAATATCGTCAGTCACGTTTTCAGCCAGATAGGAGACCACAGAAACCTCAATCGCTTCGCGAATAAAGCGTGCTTCAAGAATTTTATCTAGGCTGAACTTGGTAACGTAGGTGCCTCGCTGCGGTAAGACCTCCACAAAACCTATATTGGCTAGTTGGATAAGTGCTTCGCGAACAGGTGTGCGACTAACGCCAAACTGGTTGGCAAGGGAGGTTTCTGAAATCATTTGGCCGGGCTGCAGATCCATGCTTATGATGGCATCACGGACAAAACCAAATATTTGAATAGCGGTAGGGCGATCAAAAGATAGCCCCTTCGCGTCTGACCGAAGGGTGATGGGCGGCTGTTTAGCCATACTTCTCTCCAAATTGGGTGGTTGTAAATTGCGACCACCCCGCAATTTTATGTAATGAAGTTATTTTTGGTGTTTAAACACCTTTTTGTTTGTAGGGTTTGATGCTAATCGGTTCATATTGAAAAGTACACACTTGGCACTTCATCCAGTGCGCATAACTCCTAAAATCTCCGTTATCGCAAAATACATTCTCATCAGAAATAACTTCAAATTCTCATGCTCTAGTGTTGACGTACTAGTATACAAGAATTATGATAAAAACATATTCAACAAATAGCCAGCAAAATTGTGCTGCTCGAATGGGCTTTGCAATACTGACTTTCGATAAAAATCGGGTTGGGTTTGGCGAGAATTGTTGGTGTTTGGTAAGCGGCTTGATGCAATTCGCTTATTGAACATTAGTAACCGGTGTGTTTGGCCTTTTACTAGCGAAGGGTTCTTCGCTAGTTTTTTTCGTCAACGGCGGCAGCCAAATCACCGTTAAGTTGAGTAAACCATTTTTGCTAACATGTAATTAGCCGTCTAGTATACAACTTAGTGATTTTGCATTTTGTCGCCCTAGTAATCCCGCTCTGGATTTATTGTTTCCAGTTAATTCAGCCCCGATTTCGGGGCTTTTTTTTGTCGGTTACTTGGACTGTGCCAATAAAACTTGCAGCGGATGCGGCAGGGTAACTTTATCCATGCGCTTGGTTTGGCTGCGGCAGGAATAGCCTGTTGCGGTTAACTTTCCTGAGTTGACTGGGTTGTTGACTATGGCGCTCCAAGATTGCTCATAGATTTTTTTAGATGTTTCCACATTAGCCGCTTCATGGCCAAAGGTGCCAGACATGCCGCAGCAACCAGTTTCAATCACTTTCAGTGTTTGACCCAATTGTGCAAAAACCACTTGCCAATCTTTAACAGAACTTACCGCATTGGTTTTTTCGGTGCAGTGCGCTAATAAAGAGTATTCGCCAGCGCGGAAACTTTCTTTTTTCGCGGCTAACTTGTCTTTCTGTTTTACTAGCCATTCCTGTATCAAATTAACTTGAGGCGCCTGAGCTCCAAGTAACTTTTGATATTCACCGCGATAAGCCAGAGTCATCGCAGGATCCATTCCCACTAAGGGAATTCCAGATGACGCTAATCCATTCAAAAGTGTGGCGTTGGTGTCGGCTGCCTTAGCAAAGGCTTTTAAAAAGCCATGAACTTGCAGTGGTTTACCGTTGGGTTTGAACGGGGCAACCAAAGGGATAAAGCCCAAGGCTTGCAGCACTTTTAAAGAATCTAAAACAACGGGCGTTTCGAAATAACTGGTAAATGCATCTTGCACAAAAATTACAGCATTAGCTCTTTGCTCTGGGCTTAATTGTGCGATGTTTTCCAGTGTTGCCCACTGGATATTTAATCTATTCAGCTCGGTTTGTATGTTGATGCCAGTGAGTAAGGGACTATCAACCATGCCTGCAACTTTCGCCAGCGCGCTCTGCATAAATTTAGGTTTCATGGCTGCGTTATAAAGCCAAGGTACGCTTGCCAAAGTTGGAATCATAAATTCCAAGCCGCCAATAAAGTAATCTTTTAACGGGCGCAAATAACGGCTGTAGTAGAGCTCTAAAAATTTACTGCGGAATTCAGGTACATCTACTTTAATTGGGCATTGGCCTGCGCAGGATTTACAGGCAAGGCAACCCATCATAGAGTTGTGTACTTCATGAGAAAAATCGTACTCACCCTTGCGTTTGCCGAGTGTATTGCTGATGCGTGATGGCAGCGAAAATAAAAAACTGCTGTGCTTAATTTTTTTACTTTCTTCTAGCGGATTAACACCGCGCTCGCTCATTTGCTTCAACCATTCACGCATAAGCGAGGCACGCCCTTTTGGGGATTGTACGCGGTCGCGAGTGCCTTTCCATGAAGGGCACATGGCATCGTTAGGGTTCCAGTTGTAGCACAAACCGTTGCCGTTGCAGTGCATGCCTTCGCTATAACCCTCCCATACTTGCACAGGAATTTTTCTATCAACTTGGCCGCGTGTGGTTACACCATCAATTTTTAAGAGTTCGATATTTGCTAAAGGTGTAGCAATTTTCCCTGGGTTCAATTGATTGTGCGGATCAAATTCAGCTTTGATGCGCTGCAGTTGCGGGTAGAGCTCGCCAAAAAATTTCGGCGCATATTCCGAGCGAACACCTTTGCCATGCTCGCCCCATAAAAGGCCGTTATATTTGTGTGTCAACTCAGCAACTTTGTCGCTAATCACGCGCACTAATTTTTCCTGTACAGGATCTTTCATGTCTATGGCGGGGCGAACGTGCAAAACCCCTGCATCTACGTGACCGAACATGCCGTAAGCTAAATTGTTTTCATCCAAAAGCTGGCGGAATTCAACAATAAAGTCTGCCAAGTTTTCGGGGGGCACAGCAGTATCTTCAACGAAGGGAATGGGGCGCGCTTCGCCAGCGGCTCCACCCAAAAGGCCAACGGCTTTTTTGCGCATGCCCCAAATTTTATTAACCGATTCATTGCCCCAAGCAACCGAGTAAGAAATACGGATGTTGGAACCGCTTTGTGCATCGGCATCCAATTGATCAGTGAATTTTTTTACCGCAGCGTTTAATTCGGCTTCGTCATGTGCGGTGTACTCCACCAAATTTATGCCTTGGATTTTCTCGCCACTCGCGGGCACAGGAAAAAACTCTGCCACGCTGTGCCACACAATATCTTTCATCGCCAGATTCAAGACTTTTGAATCCACGGTTTCGATCGAAGTGGGTTCGGCTTTCATTAATTGAGTAGCATCACGCAGGGCAGCGTTGAAATCACGATAGTTGACGTTGATCAGTGCGCTGTATTTTGGTGTTTGTAATAAATTAATTTTTGCTTCAACAATAAAACCGAGAGTACCTTCGCTGCCGCACAGAATATTATTCAGGTTGAAGCGGCCTTGATCATCGCGAATATGTGCGAGGTCGTAACCTGTTAAGCAGCGGTTTAATTTGGGGAATTTTGCATCGATTAAACCGGCGTGTTCGCGCTGAATGCTATCAATGACTTTATGGACTTGACCGACGCGATCAGTGCGCGCGCTAATCTCAGCGAATTCATCATCATTAATTGCACGCGAAGTCCATTCGCTACCATCGAGCAAAACGGTTTTCAACTCCAATACGTGATCACGAGTTTTACCGTAGCGGCAAGAGCCTTGGCCGGAGGCATCGGTATTAATCATGCCGCCGATAGTGGCGCGGTTACTCGTAGAGAGTTCCGGTGCGAAAAATAGACCGTAAGGCTTAATGGCGGCGTTGAGTTGATCTTTTACTACGCCACACTGCACTCGCACCCAGCGCTCCTCAGCATTGATTTCTAAAATTTGGTTCATGTGCTTAGAAGTATCCACAACCAAGCCATCGGTGAGCGATTGACCGTTGGTGCCGGTACCGCCGCCCCGTGGGCTTAGCACTATGCCGGTGAATTCGGGCAGTTGGCTGAGCTTGGTCAGGGTCACAATGTCTGCAACATCTTTCGGATAAATCACGCCTTGCGGCAATACCTGATAGATGGAGTTATCAGTCGCCAGCACAGTACGGGTGGCGTAATCGGCGTTTAAATCGCCACTAAAACCGGCGGCGCGTAAACGGTCGATAAAGGATAAATACAAGGCTTGCAGGGGAGATGTCTGGTCAATGCGTGGAATCATAGGAGTTTCATCAATCTAAAGGAGGTTGGGCTGTGCAAATCTCGGCCCTATCAATAGCGTTTCTCAATAGCCAATCGCGTTTCTATGGCTGGGCATTCTACCTTGTTGTGTGGCTAGAGGCCACGAATCCAAGGCTCAATGCATTTGGGGTTCAGGTGATTTAAGTCTTGTGTACCGCTAAAAGATTCAATCCTACGACTTGATATGTTAGGGTTCCAAACTGTCAGCTATATAACCATTATGTCGTTTAAATCATTTTTTAAGGCTTTTTGAGTGATTTGCGGTAGCAGAGTCTAAAAAGTATCGGGTAAACGCGCTCAGGGCTGAGCCAATAGTTCAATCACCACGAATAATCACATTGAGGAGAAGGATTTATGAGTTACATCCCCACCAGCAACACCAAAGATTATCTAGCCGAATTTGACAGCGCCGCCCCAGCCGATAAGTATCCGCTTGTGCGTCGTTGGATGATGACCGAGCCGCTACCATTTTTTAAACAGCTGCGTGCGCAGCGCCCCATCTTGGTAACGCCCGAATGTGTCTTGGTCAGTAAATATGCGGATGTCATTGATCTGCTACAAATGCCAAAAATTTTCACCGTTGATTTGTATAAACCCAAGATGGGCGTCACCGCGACTGATCCCGGTTATTTAATGGCGCACGATGATGACGCTATTCATTACCGCGAAAAATCTTTGATGCAAGGCATGCTCAATCGTAATGATTTGCCACGCATTCGTGCGCTTATCGCTAAAGCCAGTCGCGATATTTTAGAGACCGCAGATGGCAAGATTGATGTGGTTTATAACTACTGTCGTATGGTGCCAGCCATTCTGGTGCAAGAATATTTCGGTTTGGACAATGTGGATAAAAAAGATCTCATCGAATGGTCTTTTTGGAATCAATACGATGTATTCCACAATCAGCCCTTCGATTTAAATTCACCTGAGCAATTCAAATATATTAAAGATAATCATGATCGGGTAACGATTGCTCTAGGTAATTACATTAAGAAAGAGTTGCTTGAAAAGCTGGCGATGGTAAAGCTGGAGCAAACTAAAAATCTGTTGTTAATTGGCTGGCGAATTGTCAAAAGTATTTTGGATAAGCTTGCTGGTAAACCATCGCCTATTCCAAAAGACGATGTGTTCTCACGTATGCTGCGCACTAGTTTTGCGGATCAAGTTGAATTTGATTTGGTGCGTGTTGGTGTTAATGCGGGCGGATTATTAATTGGTTCAATTGAAACCACCTCGCAAGCCGTATCGCAAGTGATTGAGTTCTTTATTAAACAGCCTGAACTGCTCGCAAAAGCCAAAGCTGCGGCGCAGCAAACAGATTCTAAAGCGTTTGATAATATTGTGTGGGAAGCATTGCGTTACGTGCCTATTAGCCCCTATATGTTCCGCCAAACATCGCAAGATTACACCTTGGCAAAAGGTACTAATTACGAAACGTTCATTCCCGCCAAAACCAATGTAATTGTATTAACTCAGTCTGCAATGTTTGATGATTTTGCCAATACAAATCCCGATGAATTTAATCCTGACCGCACTTTCTACCACAACTTTAATTTCGGCTTTGGTCCACACGATTGCTTGGGTAAATACGTGGGTATGGAAATGATTCCTGAGATGGTAAAACAAGTTTTGCTCCTGCCAAAACTGCGCGCGGAAACGCCAATTGATTATAAAAATGGACCATTTCCCGAGTCCTACTCTCTTGTTTGGGGTGAATGATTTTTGCTGGTTTAGTTGGTAAGTGTTTCAATTCACTGCGGTCGAGTTTAATTTTCGCCGCAGTAGATCTATAAAAACTCATAAGGACTGCACATGAAAAAGTTGGTTGTTGGCGTGGGAGTTGTAGCTGCGGCTGCAGGTGTTTTTTTGTATTCAGCCTACGGTGGATTTGGGTGTGAGTTAAGTGCTCCAACGGGTACTCCGATAGTAAATGCTGTACCTGATGATTGGGCAGCACATAAGCAAGCAAAAATGGCAGCGCGCGATGCGCACATTGCTAAGCATCAAACGGCTTACAATCGTTTTGCTGATTTCGCTGAAAGTGAAACTGATGGTATTCCTTATATAATTCTGAAATTGTTGCCAGCAGTTGCGCCGGAATACTGGGGCGAGGGCGATAATTTTTTAAGCGTAATGGGTTTGTTTTTTGATGAGCGCTTGCCCGGCGCACCGGTGCCGCGTGGTATGGGTTTTAGTGGTTTATCTCGTGTTAATCCTGTTGGCAATATTGATTACGCCTCATTTTCTTGTGGTGCGTGTCATATTGGACGAGTTCGCTTAGATGATAATTCGTTTTATTATCTCGATGGCGGCGCTAATTCAGAATTTAATGTGGTGGGTTATCGCAAACGCTTGGTGCAAACCATTGATAAAATTGCGGGCGCAGAAACGGATCCGGCAAAGCGTGCAAATTTGGTCACTCAAAAAATATTGGCAACTCTCGATCAAGTTCATGCCGCTAATCCGAATTATTTCTACAAAGATTTTGCTTACGAAGATCGTAAATTTGATGCAGCTTACGAACAGGCCCAAATTGATTTGTTTAAGAAAACAGCGAGTGCAACGGTTGCTCAGTTTATTAAGCATCATGAAAATGAATATCACGGCTGGGAAAAGTTTGTTGATAAATATTACCCAGGTGCGCAAACCCAATTATTAGATGGTTTGCCTGGAATGGAAGATGCGATTGGATTCAATACCGTAAAAGCCAACGCCAACTTAAAGCTGAATCCACTCACTAAACCATTTGCGTCTTTGGCCTTGCCGCCAAGCCATGGCGTAACAGATATCATGATGGTGTGGGAGCAGAATACGCACGATCCTTTGTGGAATGAAGATAAAACCCAAGTCATCAATGGCGGTGGTCAGTGGACTGGCCATATTCCTTTGCCGATTTATAAAAATATCGCTGCGCAATTAACTATTGGTTATGAAAATGTTGATGTGCGTGTTTCCGCGTTTGCCGAAGAAGTGCTGGATAAAATGCCGGCGGCTGTATATCCCTTTGACGTAGATGTTGCGCTAGCGAAAAAAGGCCAAGCCTTATTTGCGGAAAACTGCGCAGCTTGCCATCAGCCGCACAACGGTAAAGTCTATAACAACCTAGGTACAGATATGGGGCGCGCCGAAATTGCGGGTCTCTTTGTGACCTTGGGGGCAGTGAGCGGTTTTACGGACGTTTGCGATGCGAGCACTGTGGTACACATGTACGGTAAGGATGTAAAACCTTGCGCAGAGTACAAAGGTGTTTCACTCAAGGGCAAAAAATCCTTGGCCATGACGCCACCCAAGCAACACGATGGCTATAACGCCTTGCCTTTGGTAGGCTTGTGGGCACAAGCCCCTTACTTGCACAACGGCTCGGTACCTACGCTTTACCATCTGCTGGTTCCCAATGAGCGTCCGGCGGTTTTTGTTAAAAGTCGTTTGGGTTACGACAAAAAACTCATCGGCTTTGCGTGGGAAATGGACGGAGCTAAAGACCGAAATGAGGGCTATGTCTTTGATACCCGCCTTACTCCTGGTATGAGCAACAAGGGCCATGATAAGGATATCCAGCAAGACGGCAAAACCTTCAAGCTGAATTGGGCTGATGATAAAGAGGGCGCTGCGGCTATTATCGAGTACCTGAAAACTCTTTAAAGCTCTAGCACTGTCTAGTTCTAGGTTCTAATAACACCCCAATTTGAACCGCTCCCTAGTCAGGGGGCGGATCTATCTTCCGTTCTTCCAATACTCCTCGCACTAACTTTTAAGTCTTCCATCTTATTTTTATCGTCCGGCCAAATTTTAATCCCTAGGCACATTCGCCGGGTCTATTTCAATTCGAGTTCAACCTTACCTCCATTTCGGCATTAAAAAATGCATTCTTAAGCTTTTAGTCAATTTGACACTTAAATCGGATTGAGGATAATATTGGCTATCTTGTGTTCATGTATACAAGTGCCCAAGGTGAGTTTCCTAGGTGTTGGCTGCAGATTCAAGTACCAGTGGATGAGTAAAGTACTCGTCGATTAATAAACAATAAAAACCAGGAGTTAGCATGAAAAACAAAACCCCATTTCCAATGTTTCACCTAAGTATTTTAAGTTTGAGTGTTGCAGCTGTAGTAGCTCAAGCGGCAGAGACCTCAGCTCCAGCTGATGCACAAGAAATCGTAGTGACAGGCTACAAAGGTAGCTTGCAAAGCGCGACCAATGCTAAGCGTGAGTCAACAGCATTAGTTGAGTCTGTTTTTGCAGAGGACATAGGGAAATTTTCTGATTCAAACATTGCTGAAGCCGTTAACCGCATGCCTGGTATTCAAATTGTTCGAGACACATTTGGTGAGGGTGTAAATATTTCCGTTCGTGGTTTGGGGACTAGTTTTACAAAGGTCCTCTTGAATGGCGCCAACATCGCGGTCGCAACGTCAGGAACGCTCGATACGCAAAACCAAAACCGCGAAGTTGACTTAAACCTTTTCCCCACTGAGTTATTTACTCGCCTTGATATTCAAAAAACGCCAACCGCCGATATGCTTGAAGGCGGTGTATCGGGTATTGTGAATCTGCGTGCAGCACGTCCGTTTGATAATAAAGATGAAGGTTTCCACACGAGCTTAAATGCTCAAGATGTCATCGGCGAACTTCATTCAACCAACAGCCCTAAAATTGCCGCATCAACCAGCTGGCATGACGACACATTCGGCGTTTTGGTGGGCGTGGCCAACAATAACAAAAAGTTAGTCAGCGAAGGCTATGAAACTGTGGGATGGTCCAATTGGGACGTCAGCAATCGGATGTGTGACGCCAATACGACCTTGGCTAAAAATGGCAGTTCTGCGGCTTGTAGCCCATCTGGCGGTAACAACATTGGTCTTCCCGGTAGAATTTCTTCCGCGACAGATCCCAACCAAGGTTATGGTGTTGTTCCGGCTAATGCAGGTGCAGGGTTAACCGCAGGTACCATTATTGATGGCGCGTTTCTAACATCGCACAACCCCGGATTAACCGTTGCCCAAATTTCAGAAGGTTTAATGCCTCGCTTGGGGCGCCCTGTATTTATGGATGGAGATAGAAACCGCACTACCGGTTTAGTGTCCTTAGAATATCGCCCCACTGATTCTATGCAGTATTACGTCGATGTAATATCGAACAATACAAAATTATACGTTGATCGTACGGATATTGATTTGGTAGGCCGCAGCGGAGCTCCCATTCCGTTAAATATGAAATTGGATTCCAGTGGCGTTGTAAGTTCAGTTACCTTGGCTAACGCTCAGTTCTTCTTGGAGGCTCGCCCATATCGAGAAAGCTCCCAGTTTTACAATGTGAACCCCGGAGCGCATTTTGAATTTGGTGAAAACCAAATGTTAGATGTTCAAGCAAACCATGGCCGCAGTGAATGGTTCCGTGAAGCGCCAACCGTGTTGATAAACACCCCCTTGAATCAAGGCATTTCAGTGGATTACGTCAATGGCGATATTCCAACCTTTACCTCAAAAAATGCTTCGGGTAGCCCCCTCAATTTTAATGATCCAAATCTTGGTTGGGTTTGGAAAGGTGGTCGCGTCAATATTCAAAATGAAAAGCGTACAACCAATACTGACGGAGCTCATGTGGATTACCGTTTTGGCGACAACGCCAATAACATTAAAGTTGGTTTGGCATATGACGAAACTGAGCGTTGGATTCACGGTTATGACAACAGTGGCCGTTGGGAAAACGTGGTTTGCCATAACGGGCTTGATGCGGCAGGAAACGTACCGGCTACAGGTGCAGGCAGCTGTTTAGGCGATGCCGCTACTCAACCAAATGCGTTGGTGCCTCAGAGTGCGTTAGCGTCATATTTGCAGCCGAGCAGATCAGGATGGATTACTGTTGATTATGCTAAGTTTTTGTCAAACACGAACTATTACAATTTGAGAGATAGTGCTCCCGAAGGTGGTGGCTCTTCAACGGGCGCTTCAACGGCTAAGCTCAATGAGACAACCAAAGGTGCTTATCTTGAGTTTAATGCCACCACTGATGTGGCTGGCCATGAAATGAAATTTAACGTGGGCAGTCGTTATGTTTCATCTGAGCAAAACGTAGCGGGGCCGGTTTCTATTCCGGCGATTGGAACTGCCGCAGCCTTCAGAATTTATGTTGAAAACCCTGTTACTTACAGCTATCTGTTGCCGTCGTTCAACACAACGTTCAAAGCAGCTGATGATGTCATTTTGCGTTTCTCTGCTTCACGCACAATGACTCGTCCAAACCCAAGTGCAATGTTGCCGGGTACTGGCTACGGTGACCAATCTGCGGGAACTGCAACTTACGGTAATCCAGCCTTGAGCCCATATCTATCGACTAACGTTGATTTCGGTGGCGAATGGTATACCGGTGATGAAGGCTATGTGGGCGCCACTTTGTTTGGCAAGCAAATGACAGGATTTACCGTTACAAATATAAGCAACGTTAAGTTTAATAATTTGTTAATTGCGCAAGGGTATCCATCTACAATTCCTTACTCCAGCTTGAGCTCAACTCAGCAAGCTGCCATTACTAACGCTGGTGGACCCGATAATTTTACAGTGAGTGTTAGTCAGCAAGTCAATGCGCCCGGTATGTTGTACATCGAAGGTAGTGAGTTAACCTGGGTGCAACCATTGGATATGATTACTAAAGGTTTGGGTATCAACGCAAACTACACTCATATTCATCAAAGGGGCGAAGGTTCTGGTGCCCCAGCGCAAGCTTTGGGTGTATCTCCGTCAACCTATAACCTCACAACCTATTGGGAGAATTACGGCGTTTCGCTTCGTGCGACTTATGTTTGGAATGATAAGCAAATTTCTTCCGGTCCAAATCAAAATGGTATCGCATTAGCGCAAATTTATACCGATGCGCGCGGGCAGTTAGATTTGTCCGCTAGTTATAAATTTGATGATGTCTATGGCAAGCCTTCAATTAGCTTGAATGTGAGTAACGTTACAAACACACCAATGCGCTCGTACTTCCAGTATGAGAGTGCAACCTACAATTATTTTAAAACGGGCTACTACGCTACCTTGGGTGTGAGTGCACATTTCTAAAATTGTTGTGTTCAATCTACGCCCTTGTATTTACTGTTCAGCCTAAGGCGTAAGCGATTGAAGTGTAGAAAATAAAATCCCCCAGTGAACGCTGGGGGATTTTATTTTGTTTACGGAAATTTATAATATTAATGATATTGAAAGATAATCCAAAATGAAGGGCGGCTTGGTCATGTTGAAATTTAAAAACAAAATTCGCGTGGTGATTATTTTTGTGTGTGCTTTTTTTTCATTGCACTTGTTTGCTGCGCAAAAAACTAATTTGCCGTTCATCGATAAAGCATCGCAGCAATTAATGGTGAGCAATCAGCCTTATTTAATGCTGGGTGGTGAGCTTGCCAACTCCAGCGCGGCAAGTTCAGTCCATCTCAATAAAATTTGGCCCAAGCTTACGGCCATGAATTTAAACACAGTACTCGTGCCGGTGTATTGGGAGTTGATGGAGCCTAAAGAGGGTGAATTCAATTTCGATTTAATCGATACCGCACTTAAAAATGCCCGCGCAAATCACATGAAATTAGTGCTGCTTTGGTTTGGTTCTTGGAAGAACAGCATGTCGTGCTACACACCAGCGTGGGTAAAAAATGATTCTGCGCGTTTTCCTTTGGTGGAAAATCGCGATGGTAAAAAGCAGGCGATACTGAATCCGTTCTCATCCAATAATTTGCAAGCCGATATTCGCGCTTACTCCGCATTGTTGTCCTACTTGAAAAAAGTGGATGCAGAAAAAACCGTTGTCATGATTCAAGTTGAAAACGAAGTTGGCATGTTGCCCGATGCACGCGACTT